>NZ_JBCEWQ010000311.1:0-3352 GCF_038448545.1 Streptomyces sp. CLV115 | reverse complement strand
GCCCAGCAGCGGGGCGTTGTCGGGGGAGGCGGGGCGCAGGCCGGCCAGGGTCTCGGTGAGCGGCAGTTCGGTGATGCCGGGGACCAGCTCGTGGGCGTCCCGCAGCAGCTCGTAGACCCCGCCCGCGGTGACCGTGGTGTCCCAGCCCATCTCCTCGCTGGTGGCACCGACGACCAGCTCGCCGTTCTCGCGCGGTACGAGGTAGACGTGGCCGCCCCGGACCACGGCCCGGATCGTCCGGCTCAGGAACGGCGTGTACCCGGCGGGCACGGTCAGCCGCACCACCTGGCCCTTCACCGGCCGGACCGGTGGCACCACCTCGTCCGGCAGCCCGGGCAGCCGCCCGCTGAGGCTCCCCGCGGCGAGCACGACCTGGTCGGCGGCCAGCTCCGTACCCCCGGCGAGCACCACCCCGGAGGCCCTGCCGCCCACCACGCCCAGCCGCTCCACCCAGCCGCGGTGGAAGACCACCCCGGCCCGTTCGCAGGCGGTCAGCAGGGCGGTGGCCAGCCGGCGGGGATCGATCTGGTGGTCGCCGTCGACCCGCAGGCCGCCCCGGACGCCCGGCGCGAGCATCGGCTCCAGCCGGCGGCACTCACGGCCGGTGAGCCACTCCGATTCGAGGCCCGAACGCTGCTGGAGGGCGTGCAGATCCCGCAGATGGGCACGGTCGTCGGAGTCCAGCGCGACGGCCAGGGTGCCGCAGGTGCGAAAGCCGGTCTCCTGGCCGCTCGCCTCCTCCAGCTCGGCCACGAAGGCCGGATAGCGGGCGGCCGAGGCGACGTTGAGGCCCAGCAGCAGCTGTTCGCCGTAGTGGAGTTCGGTGACGGCGGCCAGCATGCCGGCCGCCACCCGGGCGGCGCCGCCACCCGGTTCGGGGTCGGCGACCGCCGTGCGCAGTCCGCGCTGAGCGGCCCGCCAGGCCGTCACCAGGCCGATGATCCCGCCCCCGATGACGAGGACGTCGGATCCGTTCTCGTTCCGAGAAGAACGCATGGGCTTCCAGCCCCTCCCTTCGCCGGCATGACCCGGATCAGGTTCGTACGGTCGAAGGCCGCCCAGCCTCCCTCTCAGCCCGGTGCGTCCGGGCTCCCGCGAGTGTCTTACGTCGGCCACCCTAAACCCCGCCCCCACCGGACCGGTGCGGGAGCTGTCACACGGCCCGCCCGACGGCATCGCCCGCACCGGGACGACGGCCGGATCCGGCCGGACGAGCGGTGGGAGCGGGAGCCGCGGCAGGGCGGCGGGACGGGCACGGTCGGGCAACCCGCCCTTTCCTGACGATCAATCAGGTGCTTATGGTGTACGGGTGAGCGATCAGCAGCAGTCAGAGCAGCCGGACCGTCGGGCAGGACGCCGCGTCGTCGTCGTCGGCGCGGGCATGGCCGGGGTGCAGACCGCGGTGGCCCTGCGGGAACAGGGCTTCACCGGCCCCGTCACCCTGATCGGCGCGGAACCGCACCAGCCCTACGACCGGCCCCCGCTGTCCAAGGCGGTGCTGCTCGGCAAGGCCGAGGACTCCGCCTTCGACATCGACTTCGAGGCGCTGGAGATCGAGCTGCACCTGGGGCGCGAGGTGACCGGTGTCCGGCCGGACGCACACGAACTGGACACCCCGGAAGGGCCCGTTCCCTACGACGCCCTGGTGATCGCGACCGGTGCAGAACCGATCGTCCTGCCCGGCACCGAGGGCGTTCCCGGCGTCCATCTGCTGCGCACCCTCGACGACGCGGCACGGCTGCGGCCGGTCCTCGACGAGCAGCACGGCGTCGTGGTCGTCGGCGCGGGCTGGATCGGCGCCGAGTTCGCCACCGCGGCCCGCGCCGCCGGCTGCGCGGTCACCGTCGTCGAGGCCGCCGACCGGCCCCTGGCGGGCGCGATGCCCGCGGAGGTCGCCGCCCCGATGGCCGCCTGGTACGCGCAGACCGGCGCCGAACTCCTCACTGGGGCCCGGGTGGACCGCATCGAGCCGGGCCGGGTGGTCCTCGCGGACGGGCGTACCGTCCCGGCCGGAGCGGTCGTCGTCGGAATCGGCGCCCGCCCCGCCACCGGCTGGCTGGCCGGCTCCGGCATCGCGCTCGGCCCCGACGGATCGGTGACCGCCGACGAGGCGCTGCGCACCTCGGCGCCCGATGTGTACGCGGTGGGCGACTGCGCCTCGTTCCCCTCCGCCCGGTACGGCGAACGCCTGCTCGTCCACCACTGGGACAACGCGCTCCAGGGCCCGCGCACCGCCGCCGCCAACATCATCGGCGCGGCGGCCGACGACGCCCCGGAGCCGGTGACGTACGACCCCGTGCCGTACTTCTGGTCCGAGCAGTTCGACCGGTTCGTGCAGTACGCGGGCCACCACGGGAGCGCCGACACCCTGCTGTGGCGCGGCGATCCGGCAGGACCCGCCTGGTCGGTGTGCTGGCTGCGGGACGACGTCCTGGTCGCGGTGCTCGCCGTCGGGCGGCCGCGCGATCTGGCCCAGGGGCGCAAGCTCATCGAGGCGGGGGCGCGGCTCGATCCCGAGCGGGCCGCCGACCCGGCCGTACCGCTGAAGTCGGCGATCCGTCAGTAGCGTGCCGCAGGGCGTGCGGGGTGTCCGGAACGCGGCCCCTTGGACGCCGGCCGGAATTGGTGCATCCCGCTCTTCCTCCGGACCGACGCGCACGCGGCACGGACCGGCGGCAGGGCCACCGTCGACACCCTCACCGACCGGCCGGTGGTGAAGACCGTCCAGACCTCGGGCGGCGACGGGAGCCTCGCCCGAGACGTACCGGGGCGCCACCGGCACCGGGGCCTGCTGCTCGTGGTTCCCGACGACCGCGCACGGCCGGGTCACCGGCGACCGGCAGGGCCACGGCCGCCTCGCCGGCGTGGTCCGCGAGACCCTGAAGGGCTGAGTCCGGGTGTCGGCTGTCGGTGCGGGATGGCAGGCTTGTCCCCGTGACCGAGATTGACGCAAAGATCGATGCTCTCGTCCCCGCCTGGCTGCACCTGCCCGACATCGCCGAAATGCTCGATGTCCAGGTGACGCGCGTGCGGCAGCTGGTCAAGGAGGGCCAGCTGATCGCCGTACGACGTGGTGAGAACCGGACGCTCCAGGTGCCCGCCGCCTTCATCGACGGCGACAAGGTGGTCAAGGGCCTCTCCGGCACCCTGACGCTCCTGAGGGACGACGGCTACAACGACGAAGAGATGCTTGAGTGGCTCTTCACCCCCGACCCGACCCTGCCCGGCACCCCCGCCCAGGCACTGAGCGAGAATCGCGGCACGGAGGTGAAGCGCCGCGCCCAGGCGCTCGCCGTCTGACGGCCGGCCGCGGGTGGGGGGGGGGGGGGGGGGGGGGGGGGGGGGGGGGGGG
>NZ_JBCEWQ010000310.1:0-3366 GCF_038448545.1 Streptomyces sp. CLV115 | reverse complement strand
CCCCCCCCCCCCCCCCCACCCGGGAAGGGGCGGGTGGGAGAACAGGCCCGCCGCAGGCACCCCGCCCGGCCCCCGCACCGCCCCGTACCCGGCCCACTACGCGTCGAGCACCGTCCGCCATTCCCGCACCGCCGCCGCGTCCACCGGTCCCGACCAGCCGTGCGGACGCGCCGCACCGCCGATGTGCACCGCGTCGATGCCCGCGGCCAGCAGCTCCGGCAGGTGTTCGAGCCGCAGTCCGCCGCCCACCAGGATCTGCGGCTCGTACCCGGGTTCGCCCTTGCGCGCCGCCTCCACCAGCAGCGTCGGGATGCCGTCGTCGACACCCTTCGGCGAGCCCGCGGTGAGGTACGTGTCCAGGCCGGGCAGGTCCGCGAGCTGCTTGCGCAGGGCGTCCCGGTCGACGGCGCGGTCGATCGCGCGGTGGAAGGTCCAGCGGCAGCCGTCCAGCTCGGCGACGAGCCGTTCGACGGCGACCAGGTCGGGGTGCCCCTCGGCGTCGAGGAAGCCGAGCACGAATTCCTCCGCGCCCGCCGCGCGCAGCTCGCGCGCCCTCGCCACCAGCACCTCGATGTCGCCGGCCGCGAAGCCGTCGGCCACCCTGAGCATCACCCGTAGCGGAATGTCCACCGCCGCCCGGATCTCCGCGAAGGTCGCGCAGGACGGGGTCAGGCCGTCCGCCGCCATGTCGGTGACCAGCTCAAGCCGGTCCGCACCACCCGCCTGGGCCGCGATCGCGTCCTCCGCGTCGAGAGCGATCACCTCCAGGAGTGCACGGTTGCTCATGGGATCCCAATCCTCCAGGAAGCATCAATAGGTCTAGTCCAATGGCCAGCCTACGGGTCGGTACACCGAGGCCGCAGCCTCAATGCCAGGTGAAGATACGTGAGGTCAGCCGCACATCGCGTGATCGAACGCTCACGACCCCGGCCCGGGCGACACATCCGCCCTTGCGTTTCATAGGGGAGGGGGGTATACCTGAATCAGCAACACATACCCCCTAGGGGTATGAAGCCCGAGAACGTCACCGCCAGGGAGGACATCGTGTCCGCGCACACCGCCACAACCGGCACCGGCACCGCCACCGGTGCGGCCGCAGAGGTCGAGCTCGCGATCGGCGGCATGACCTGCGCCTCCTGCGCGGCCCGCATCGAGAAGAAGCTCAACCGGATGGACGGTGTCGAGGCCACCGTCAATTACGCCACCGAGAAGGCCAAGGTCAGCTACCGGGGCGAGGACATCTCCGTACAGGACCTGATCGCCACCGTCGAGAAGACCGGCTACACCGCGCACGAGCCCGCTCCCCCGGTGCGCACCGCCGAGGAGGGCGCCCCCGGGGCCGCGGAGGCCGACGAGCTGCGGCCCCTGCGGCAGCGGCTGCTGACCGCCGTCGCGCTCGCCGTGCCGGTGATCGCGATGTCGATGGTCCCGGCGCTCCAGTTCGACTACTGGCAGTGGCTCTCGCTGACGCTGACGGCGCCGGTCGTCACGTACGCCGCCTGGCCGTTCCACAAGGCCGCGTTCACCAACGCCCGGCACGGTGCGGCGACGATGGACACGCTGATCTCGGTCGGCACCACGGCCGCGTTCCTCTGGTCGCTGTGGGCGCTGTTCTTCGGGACGGCGGGCATGGTCGGCATGACGCACCCCTTCGAGCTGACCATCGGACGGAGCGACGGCGCGGGCAACATCTACCTGGAGGCCGCCGCCGGGGTCACCGCGTTCATCCTGGCCGGCCGCTACTTCGAGGCCCGGTCCAAGCGGAAGGCGGGCGCGGCCCTCAAGGCGCTGCTCGAACTCGGCGCCAAGGAAGTGACCGTGCTGCGCGACGGCCACGAGACGACCGTGCCGACCGCCGAACTCCAGGTCGGGGACCGGTTCCTGGTCCGCCCCGGCGAGAAGATCGCCACCGACGGCACCGTCGTCGAGGGTGCCTCGGCCGTGGACGCGTCGATGCTGACCGGTGAGTCGGTGCCCGTGGAGGTCGGGGTCGGCGACTCCGTCACCGGGGCGACGCTCAACGCGGGCGGCCGGCTCGTCGTCGAGGCCACCCGGGTCGGCGCCGACACCCAGCTCGCCAGGATGGCGAAGCTCGTCGAGGACGCCCAGAACGGCAAGGCGGCGGCCCAGCGCCTCGCGGACCGGATCTCCGCCGTCTTCGTACCCGTCGTCATCGCCCTGGCGCTCGGCACGCTCGGCTTCTGGCTCGGCAACGGCGGGGGCCTGACCGCCGCGTTCACCGCGGCCGTGGCCGTACTGATCATCGCCTGCCCCTGCGCCCTGGGCCTGGCCACCCCCACCGCCCTCATGGTCGGCACCGGACGCGGCGCCCAGCTCGGCATCCTGATCAAGGGCCCCGAAGTCCTGGAGACCACCCGCCGCGTCGACACGATCGTCCTCGACAAGACCGGCACCGTCACCACCGGCCGGATGACCCTCCTCGACATCCACACCGCCGAGAACACCGACGAAACCGACGTACTGCGGCTCGCGGGAGCACTGGAACACTCCTCCGAACACCCCATCGCCCAGGCCGTCGCCGCCGGAGCCGCCGAACGCACCGGCGCACCCCTGCCCACCCCCGAGGACTTCGCCAACATCGCCGGACTCGGCGTCCAGGGCGTCGTCGAGGGCCACGCCGTCCTCGTCGGCCGCGAACAGCTCCTCGCCGAGTGGGAGATCCACCTCCCGGTGGAGCTGGCCCGGCGCAAGGCCGAGGCGGAGGCCGCCGGCCGGACGGCCATCGCGGTGGCCTGGGACGGCGAGGCACGGGCGGTGCTCGAAGTCGCCGACGCGGTGAAGGACACCAGCGCGGAGGCCATCCAGCGGCTGCGGGCCCTGGGGCTCACCCCGATCCTACTCACCGGCGACAACCGGGCGGTGGCCGAATCGGTCGCGGCCGAGGTCGGGATCGAGAAGGTGTACGCGGAGGTCATGCCGGAGGACAAGGTCGACGTCGTCAGGCGCCTCCAGGCGGAGGGCCGTTCGGTCGCCATGGTCGGTGACGGTGTCAACGACGCGGCCGCCCTCGCCCAGGCAGATCTGGGCCTGGCGATGGGGACCGGCACGGACGCCGCGATCGAGGCCGGTGACCTGACGCTGGTGCGCGGGGACCTGCGGGCCGCGGCGGACGCGATCCGGCTGTCGCGCAAGACCCTCGGCACCATCCGTACGAACCTGTTCTGGGCCTTCGCCTACAACGTGGCGGCCCTGCCCCTTGCGGCGGCCGGACTGCTCAACCCGATGATCGCGGGTGCCGCGATGGCGTTCTCGTCGGTCTTCGTGGTCGGCAACTCGCTGCGGCTGCGGGGCTTCAGCGCAGCGGCGTAGGACCCGTTCCCACCCCCTCCGCCTCCTGCCCCGACC
>NZ_JBCEWQ010000309.1:0-3367 GCF_038448545.1 Streptomyces sp. CLV115 | reverse complement strand
CGGCGGGCGGACGCCCGCCGGGGCCGGGGCCATTGCCGGGCCGTCGTCCGCCGCGTCAGCTCTTCGCCCCGAAGGAGTCCTGGAGCCGGGGTACGTAGTCGGCGAGGGCGGCCGCCCAGCAGCCGTAGTTGTGGCCGCCGTCGCAGGTGGGAGCGAGCGCCGCCCCGTTGCCGTAGTCGACCAGGCGGCTGGGCAGGCCGAGCGTGTCCATACGGGACTTGACGTTCCTGGCGGCAATCGCGGTGAAGTGGTCGATCACGTCGTTGTCGCCGCTGTAGAGCGTGACCTCGGTCCCGGCGAGCCTGGACAGGTTGGCGGGAGCGGCGGGATCGACCGCCTTCCAGATCCGGTCCGCGTTCAGGACCGGATAGGGGGAGCCGAAGATCGCGTCGCTGTCGACCACGGGCCCGTAGCCGGTGCACTCGCCCGTCCCGGCGGGGGTGGAGGTGCTCACGGCGCACCAGGCGCCCGTGACGTTGAGTTCCGTGGCCAGGACCGCCGCGCGGACCTCCGCCATGCCGAAGTCGATGCCGCCGGACAGCGAGGCGACATGGCCGAAGAGATCGGGCCGGGCCTCGCCGTAGTGCAGGGCGCCGAACCCGCCCATCGACAGGCCGATGACAGCCCGGTGGTCCTTGTCGGCGATGGTGCGCAGGTTCGCGTCGATGAAGGGGACGACCTGCTTCAGGTGGAAGGTCTCCCAGTTCGCTGCGCCCTCCGCGGTGTTCTGCATGAGCCAGTCGGCGTACCAGCCCTTCCGGCCGCCGTCCGGCACGACGGTGATCATCGAGTCCGAGCGCAGCGCCGGGGCGGCCGCGGCGTCGTCCGGGTTTCCGGGTCCGCCGTGCAGGAAGTACGCCACCGGCCATCGCCTACCGGGGTCGGTGCGGTAGCCGCTGGGCAGGAAGACGCGGATCTTGTGCTTCCCGGCCACCTGAGGGGTGGTCACGGTGATGGTGAAGTCGTTGTCCGAGTGCACCTCGGTGCCCCCGGCGACCTGGGTCAGGCCGAATCCGTCGGACAGCACCGGAGGGGCGGCGCCCTCGGCGTGCGCGAGCGGGGTCGCGAGGGTCGCGGTCACGGTCAGCGCGGCGGCGGCTACGGCCGTTCGCGTACGTGTCCGCCAGGCGGTCAGCAGTGTTTTCATCGTTGTCCTCTCCGAGGGCGGGCGGCCTGCGCGGGCGGGCGGGGCCGGCCGGCGCGGCCCCGCCTTCCGGTCGTGGTCCTCAGAGCGCGCAGAACGCGTCCGTCATGGCCTTGCCCGTGTGGGTCTGTCCCGGAGTTCCGGCGAGCATGTGGAACTCGTTGTTCGCGTGCAGCGCCTGCTCGGTGCCGTCCTCGCTGCTCAGCCACTCGCTGAAGTAGCCGAGCACCGCGCCGTTGTGCCCCCAGGCCCACTTTCCGCACGACAGCTTCACGTGCTCGATGCCCAGTCCGTATCCGGCATCGGCGTTCACCGGGACGGTGGTCTTGAGCTCGGCCAGCTGCGCGGGCTCCAGGAGCTTCCCGGTCATCAGCGCCCGGGAGAACGTGGCCAGGTCGTCCATGGTCGACACCATGGCACCGGCACTCCCGCTGACCTGCACGTTGGAGACCGTGGCGTCGTCGATGAGGATCGCCCGGAGCACGTAGCCGTGGAGGTAGTTGCCGTAGAGCGCGGGGTCGGCGGTGGGGAAGCTGGTGTCGCGCAGACCGAGCGGTTCGATGATGCGCCGCTGCACCTCCGCGGCCGGTTCCGAACCGGTGACGGCCTTGATCACCATGCCCGCGAGCACGTAGTTGGTGTTGGAGTAGCCGAACTTCTCGCCCGGTGTGCTCGACGGCGCGCGCATGCCGAGGGCGACGTTGACCAGGTTCTGCGGCGGGTAGACCTCCCGCGGGTTGAGGTTGAGGAAGTACGGCCCGTTGATCTGCACGGCACTGAGGTAGTCGGGCAGGCCCGAGGTGTGGTTGAGCAGCTGACGGATCGTGATCTTCGAGCCGTCGTATCCGTTGGCGTCGACCGCTCCCGGCAGCCATCGGGCAACGGTGTCGTCCAGCGAGAGCTTCTTCTCGCCCTCCAGCTGGAGCAGCACCGTGGAGATGAACGCCTTGGTGTTGCTGCCGATCCGGAACGTCGCCTTCGGGTCCGCCGGCACCTTGGTCGCACGGTTGCCGACCCCCGCGTTCACGTACTGGGCGCTGTCGCCCTTCCGGACCATGCCGATCACCCCCGGGTACCCGTCGGCGACCCCCTGCTGGGCCCCGGCCTGCAGGATCTCGACCGGGGTCTGGGCGGCGGCCGAGGAGCCGGTGGCCGGGGCGGCCGACCGGCCGTCGGCCCCGGCAGCCGCGTTCGCCGTGCCGGCGGCGGTCAGCAGGAGACAGGTCAGGCCGGCCACCGGCAGCAGCCTGCGCCGGTGCCGGCGCCCGCGGGCCGGTGAGGGCTGCTGCCGGGCCGCACCTGCGGCGTCCTGGTTCTCCGTGTCCACCGCGACGCCTGTACCGGATGAATCGAGCACGCTCATTCTCTTTACCGTCCCTTTCGGTTGGCTGTTCGTTCCGTTTGTGCGGCCGAATTCAGATCGCTGTCTCAGCCCCGGCAGGAGACGACGATGATCAGCAACAGAAGTGCGATTCCCGCCACTTGAAGAAATCCGAAGCCGCCTTCCGGGTTTTTCCGATTGGTCTCCACATGGCCACCGGCGGGAATTCCGGGATGCTGCTTGAGGTAGTGCTCCAACTGACGCTGCGCACCCCGGGATTCAGCGAGCCACGGCGTCTTGAAACCGCACTCGCCGCACCAGAATCGATAGGCCATGTCAACTCCTCGTCGGTCGTGGCAGGAGAAGGCCCACCAGTGGAGGTTCCGGTCCGGTGCCGGGATCCGTCCGATCCCGGCACCGACCGCTTCCCCGGTGCCCCGCGCGGTGCGCCGCCCCGTGTCGGCGCTCCGGCCGGGCACCACTTGATCGTGGCGTTCGCGCTGCTCGACGGACAGGACAGCCGACCGGCCATATATGACCGGTCGTCACGATAGGCTCGTCGCCGGCCGCGCTCGGTGGTGGAGGGGATGGCGAAGTGGCGGATCAGCTCGGCACGTTGTTGCGTCGGCTGCGCAAGCAGTCGGGGCTGACGCAGGAGCAGCTGGAGGCACGTTCCGGGGTGAGCGTGCGTACGATCCGCAGACTGGAGACGGGCAGATCCAGCGATCACCGGCTGGGCACGGTGAACCTGCTCGCGGACGCGCTGGAGGCCGGGCCCGAGGACCGCCAGCGGCTGGCGGCCACGCTGGCGGGATCGGCGACGGAACCCGCCGTATCCGTTCCTCTGCCCCTTCCGCTGCCCGTTCCCGAATCCGTTCCCGCACCCGTTCCCGGCCCCGCGC
>NZ_JBCEWQ010000308.1:0-3380 GCF_038448545.1 Streptomyces sp. CLV115 | reverse complement strand
GGTGTGAGGTTCGGGGGCCTTCAGGGGGAGCAGTGCGGGGTCGCCGAGGTGGGCGATCAGCACGTCGCGCCAGGCGGACCGCTGGGCGGTGCGCTCGGCCGCGGTGATCGCGGGTTCGAAGATCCGGCCGAGCGGCTGGGCCTCGACGACCTCTTCGAGCGAGGACCACAGGCCCTGCGCGACACCGGCGAGATACGCGGTGCCCCGCAGGCTGGCGGTCGCGGAGTCGGAGACCCGCTCCAGCGGCAGGCCGGTCAGGTCGGCCTGGGTCTGCATGAGCGGGTCGCTGCCGGAGACCCCGCCGCCGACCCGGAGCCGGGTGAACGGGGTGCCCATGGTGTCGGCGACGCCGTCGATCAGGTCGCACACCGAGTGAGCGATCCCGTCGAGCACGGCGCGGGCGAGGTCGGCGCGGGTGGTGGCGAGGGTGAGCCCGGTGAGGGCGGCGGTGGCCTCCGGGTGCCAGACCGGCGTACGGACCCCGGCGAGAGCCGGGACGAAACGCGGGGTGCGGCCGGGCCGGGTGGGGACCCGGCCCGCCTCCTCACCGAGCTCCTTCGGCGACGTGAACAGGCCCAGGTCGTCGCAGAGCCAGTTCAGTGCCGAGCCCGCCGTGGAGGTGTACGCCTCCAGGCTGTAGTGGCTGATGTCGCCCTGCCGCCGGCCGGGCTGGGCGAGCACCCCGGAGATGTCCGGCCGGGGCAGGGCGGGCGTGGTGCCGGTCGCCGCGTCGACGAAGGCGCCGGTCCCGTAGACGCACATGCCCTGCCCGGCGGCGAGGCCGCCGAGCGCGACGAGTGCGGCGTGCTGGTCGCCCATGGAGGCGGCCAGCGGGACGGCGATGCCGAGGGCGGCCGGGTCGGTGGTGCCGAATCCGGCGTCGTCGG
The DNA here is from genome assembly GCF_038448545.1 of Streptomyces sp. CLV115. Lineage (NCBI taxonomy): Bacteria > Bacillati > Actinomycetota > Actinomycetes > Kitasatosporales > Streptomycetaceae > Streptomyces > Streptomyces sp. CLV115. The sequence goes on along the minus strand of NZ_JBCEWQ010000308.1, from coordinate 2,493 downwards.
AACGGAGCTCCGGAAGCAGGTCGAGGGGGAAGCCGAGGTGGCTGATCCACTCCTTGTCCCAGGCGTGCCGCTCCAGCAGATAACCACCGGTGGAGGCGGCGTTCGTCGGTGTCGTGGCGTGCACGGCGCCGCCGGTGAGCCGCCAGATCAGCCAGGTGTCGACGGTGCCGAAGAGCAGTCGGCCCTCCCGGTGCGCGGCGGCCACCTCCGGGTGCGCGGCGATCTGCCGGGCGGCCCAGAGGAACGGTGCGCGGGCGCCGACCGGCCGGCCCTGGCGGGCCAGCAGTGCGGCGTCCCACTCCGCCTCGTACGAGGTGAGGTCGGCCGCGTACCGCCGGTCCTGCCACACCACCGCGGGCAGCAGCGGCCGCCCGGTCACCCGGTCCCACAGCATCGCGGTCGCCCGCTGGGTGGACAGTGCCACCGCGGTGATCCCGATGCCCTCCTCGCGGGCCCGGCCGACGGCCCGGCGCGCCACCTCGACGGTGGCGGCCCAGATCTCCATCGGGTCCTGCTCGACCGAGAGGTCGTCCGGGTGGCTGACCTTGATCGAGCGGTAGAACACCTCGTGGGCGGCGCCGGAGTCGAGGACGACTCCGGCCCGGGTGCCCGTGGTGCCCTCGTCGATGGACAGCACACCGCGCCGTGCGGCGGCGCCGGGGAACGTCTGCGTCATTGCAGCCCTTTCATTGCGAGCATCGCGAGCGAGCCGTGCGGGAAACAGGGAGGGGAGGGGACCATCGTGTGGTGCGAGAGGCCCGGCGGCCGGTCAGCGCGCGGTCGTGGACCCGGCGGATTCCGGTGAGCCGGCCGGCGTGGAGCGGTCCTGCCCGGCGGCCTCGTCGGGGGAGGCGGCCTTCGTCGGATCCCACTTGATCGCCAGACAGGTGATCAGTCCGAGCAGCGGCACCACGGAGAGCACCAGGAAGGTGTCGGCGAGCCCGAGGGAGTCCTTGATCTGCGGGAAGACGTACAGCCCGACGACACTGCCGAAGCTGCCGACCATCCCGGTGACACCGGTGCCCAGCGCCCGTACGTCGCTGCTGTAGGAGAGCGCCGCGATGGACTTGCCGTTGGCGCCGGGGCCCGCGGAGTGGCAGAGGATGAACAGCACCGGCAGCAGGAACGCCACGGCGGTGGGCACCTTCTCGAAGGTCAGCCCCATCGCGAGCAGCGCCACGAACACCCCGGCGAAACCGGCGGCGGAGCTGAGCCGCAGTCCGAGCCGGCGGCCGAAGTAGGCGGAGAGCAGACCGCCCGCGATACCGAAGGCGTTGAAGACCATCGAGCCGATCGTGGCCTTCTCGAAGCTCTCGCCGAAGATCGTCAGGCTGATCAGCGGGAGGTACCAGCCGACCGCGAAGTACTGCATCGACTGCCCGAGCGAGATGACCGAGGAGAGGACCGTCCGGGGCAGGTACTCGCCCTTGAAGAGCACCCCGGCCTGGCGGAAGCCGATGGCGGGCGCCTCGGTGGCGGCGCGGGTCGCCTCGTCCGGCTTCCCGGCGACGGCCTTGATCCGGTAGATCCTGTCCAGGTTGGCGACGGCCTCGTCCAGCCGGCCCTTGCTCGCCAGCCAGGTGGGACTCTCCCGCAGCATCAGCCACTGGCCCACCAGCAGGGCGGCGGCGACGACCGCGGCCGAGCCGACCGACCAGCGCCAGATGTCCGCGCCGACGTCCAGGTTGAAGAAGAGCAGGGCGAGCGCGAGGTTGCTGGTGGTGGCGACGTACCAGACCGCCTGCCACAGGTTCAGCCGGCCGCCCAGCTTCGCGGGCGTGTATTCGGCCAGCAGCGCCATGGCGACGGCGAAGTCGATGCCGTAGGCGACACCCACCAGGACCCGGCCGAGCCAGACCACGGTGAAGTCACCGGCGAAGGCGGCCAGCAGGGCGCCCGCGATCGCGAACACCTTGGCGATGAGCAGCGGGGGAACGCGGCCGATCCGGGTGGCGAGCCAGCCGCCGACCGGGTTGAAGATGATCGCCAGGGCCGGAGCGGTGGCCGTGAGGATCGAGACCTGCGTGCTGGTGAGCTCCATCTGGGACGTCATCGGCCCCAGGCCGGCGCTCAGCGCGGCGTTCGAGTAGGCGTCGAGGAACAGCCCGCCGAACACGAGAAACCAGATGACCTGCGCCCGGCCGGTGATCTTTCCCAGCCCATCGATGAGCGCAACGACGTCGGCGACGCCTTTGACGCTCGGACGTTGTGCCATGAATCCGCCTTCGAGGAAGACCCATCGGCGGCACGGGGAGCACAAAAAAACAGGCATGACGAAACCACCGACAGGTGGTCTATGTCTGTGCCTGTCAAAACACTGCGGAAAGCGCCGCAGCACGTGAACTGCAAGGAATGCGAACTACGCAGTGAGGTTAAGAACGCGCCAGGAGAAACGTCAAGGGTTTCCGGCAGGTTACCTGAACGTGACATGGCTCCCGCGGAGCGGGGCCGTCGAAGTGGCCGGGGTGTGCGCGGGGGGGGGGGGGGCGGTCC
>NZ_JBCEWQ010000307.1:0-3406 GCF_038448545.1 Streptomyces sp. CLV115 | reverse complement strand
GTGCGGGGGCGGGGCGGGCGACACCGGCTGCTCGCCACGACGCCGAGCCCTGTGCGGACGATCACCGGCCACGGCCGCATCCTTGCGCACCCGAACCCTCCCGGTCGAGATCCTGTGGAGCTCCTAGGTCATCGAATACGGTGACGGGCCGCGATCCGTTCAAACCGGCCGAGGAATTCTTCGTACCGGCCGGGGACTCTTCCGTACCGGTTGAGGGTTCTTTCGGACCGGCCACACGATTCCGTCGCTCGCTACGGAACAGCCGCGTCCGGCGCCGCCGAAGCCGCCGCCCGACGGCGGTGCCGGGCCACCCGCTCGCGGTTCCCGCAGACCTCGCCGGAGCACCAGCGGCGGCGCCGGCCGCGCGAGGTGTCCAGGTAGAGCCGGCGGCAGTTGTCGGCCTCGCAGCGGCGCAGCCCGGCCCGGGCCACGGGGTCGGTGAGGAGTTCCACGGCGTCGCGGGCGACGGCGGCCAGCAGTGCACCGCACTCGGGATCGGCGCTCAGTGTCCGTACCAGCTTGCCGCCGCTGCCGCGCACGGCCCGCAGCCCCGGTGGCGCCCCGGCGGCGAGCGCGTTGACCCGTTCCAGGGCGCTCCCGGCGCCACGGCCGCCGCCGAGCTCTGCCGTCAGCAGCCGTTCGACGCCGGTCCGCAATTGCCGGAAGCGCACCACCCAGCTCTCGTCCACGGCGTCGAGGTGGGTGCCGTTCGGTACGAGCCCGGCGGCGACGAGCCAGTCCGCGAGCCGCTCGGCGCAGTCGAGCAGTTCACACGCGCCGGTGGTCCCGACCCCGGTCGCCACCAGGTCCAGGCAGGGCCGACCTGAGTCGAACCGCCAGTCGCACGAGCTCTTGCCGGCCGCCATGCGCATGTCACCGCCTCGGGGTCACCGGTGGGGTCTCCCCCAGGGTGCCCCTCGCGGCGCCCGCCCGGAACCCCTGCCGTCCCACGGGTCGTCGCGCGGGGCCGTACGGTGTCCGTATGTACGACGATCCCATCACCACCACCCTCTCGGCCGGGCCGCTCCTGCTCCGGCCCTGGCTGGCCGAGGACATCCCGGCGCTGATCGAGGCGTACCGCGATCCCGCGATGCGCACCATGCTGCGGTCCCAGGTCACGGACGAGGCGACGGCGGAGCAGTGGCTGCGGGTGCGGCAGGAGGGGTGGGTGTCCGGCGGATACTTCAGCTTCGCGGTGGTGGACCGCGACCTCGGGAGCGAACCGGTCGGCAATGTGGCCCTCAAGCACCCCGCACCGGGCTCCGGCAACGCGGAGGTCGGCTACTGGACTTCTGCCCCCGCCCGCGGCCGCGGGATCGCGCCGCTGGCGCTCGGGGCCCTCGGCGACTGGGCGTTCGAGACGTTCGCGGGGGACGTACTGATGCGGCTCGACCTGCTGCACCAGCTGGGCAACGAGGCGTCCTGCCGGGTCGCGGAGAAGAGCGGATACGGCTTCGCGGAGGTGATTCCGGCGCGGCCGCCGTGGCCGCTGGACGGGCATCGGCACACCCGGCTGCGCACCGGGGGCCTCTGACGGCCGACCGCCCCCGGACGGTTGCTCAGCCCGTGGGCGGACCGTCGTGCAGGATCCGCTGGAAAAGGTAGTGGTCGCGCCACTCACCGTTGATGTGGAGGAAGCGCGGGGCCATCCCGAACTGCTCGAAGCCGCACTTCGCGAGCACCCGCTGCGAGGCGAAGTTGTCCACGACCGTCCCCGCCTCCACCCGGTGCAGGTGCAGCTCGTCCCTGGCCAGCTCGCAGATACGCATCACGGCGGCCGTGGCCAGACCGCGGCCCGCGTGCTCGACGTCGACCCAGTAACCGAGCGTCCCGCTGCGGAGCGGCCCGAGCACGATGCCGTTCAGGTTGAACGCGCCGATCGCACGGTCCTCCTCGTCGGCGAGCACCCAGGGCATCGCCCGTCCCGCGTCGCGGTCGGCGAGCAGCGCGGCCACCCGCTCCCGCTGCCCCTGCTCGGTGTAGAAGGAGTCGGGCCGCACGGGCTCCCAGGGCTGCATGTACGTGCGGCTGCGGGTCAGTGCGACGGCGAGGGAGGCGGCGTCGTCCGGGGTGACGGGACGGAGTCGTACGTCCGCGTCGAGGCGGTGGATGTCACGGTCCATCCCCGCACGCTATCCCGGCACGATTCCGGCACGCCGCCCGCCCGGGTGCCCCTGTCGGAGTGCCTCCGCCGGGGGCTCGCAGTGCCTCCTTCAGGGGCTCGCGGTGCCCCCTTCAGGGGCTCGGGGTGCCTCCGTCGGGGACAAGGTCCCTGGTCATGACGCTGAAGCCTGCCGGACACCCGGTCGGGCATGCCGGGCCGGCCCGGCATACTCGCCGGATGACTGACGCCAAAACCGCGATTGTCGAGCAGGGCTGGGACGGCCCCTGGTACCGCGTTCGCACAGATCGTTTCGTGGCCTCGTTCCTGCCCGGTGCGGGCGAGGACCCGGACACCGTCTGCAACGTCGACGTCGAGGTGCGGCTCACCGCGGACAACTCGCGCTGGAGCGCGACCGTGTTCACCCTCGCGGAGGTCGAGCGCCTGATGGAACGGTGGTCCCGAACCGGCGAGGAGCTGGGCGGGCGCTACTTCTGGTGCTCTGACGGCCTGATCGTCCGGGACGCCGGCATCGGCAGCATGACCGAGGTGCTCGTCGGCCTGCTCGACTCCGGTGACCTCACGGGGATCCTCCGGCGGCTCGACGAGGAGTGAGCGCCCGGCGGCCTGGTCCGGGTCCGGCGCGACCGGCACCGTCGCGGCCGTCCTCGTCCTTCACCACGCCTCGGCCCGAGACCGGAGAACGCCCGGTCACTCCCCGGCGTGCTCCCGCCCGGCCAGGGTCGCCAGCCGGTCGAAGGTACGGATCAGCTCCGCGCGTCTGTCCTCCTTGTACCCCTGCCCGGGCTCCAGGTCGTCGATGGTCCGCTCCCACACGTCCATGAACGTCTTCTTCCACTTCTCGACCACCGCGGGCTCCGGCACCCGCGCGCCGACGTACCCCTGCTCCGCCATCAGGCACAGCAGCTCGACGTTGCACGGCACGGCGACGCCGTCGTACTCGTCGGGCTCCAGGACCACCGGGTCGCCGGCCATCGCCTCCTCGATCTCCGAGACGAGGCGTCCGGTGATGCCGGACAGATGATCCGCGGCCGTGTCACTGTCGAAATTCCCGCTGCCCCAGGTACCCACGGGGCCCCCTTCCCATTGGCCTTTCCTGCCTGCCCCCGTTGTAACAAACGGCACTGACAACGGAACTCCGCAACGGAACTGACGACCGAAACCGGCAACGGGACTGGCAACGCCACGGACAGCGGCACGGTCTCCGGACCCCGCCGAACGGACCGGCAACCCGGTCACGACCGCGCCGAACCACCGTCCGCCCCGCCGTCCGCCCCACCATCC
>NZ_JBCEWQ010000306.1:0-3438 GCF_038448545.1 Streptomyces sp. CLV115 | reverse complement strand
GGCCCGCAGAGGCCGAGCGGAGGTGGGCGGACCCCGGAAGCCGAGCAGCGGTGGGCAGGCCCCGGTTTCGGACTGTCCGGCCTCCCGGCCTCCCGGCCTCCCTGCCCCCCTCTACCTCTCTTCCCCTCTGCCTCTCTTCCCCTTTCCTCCACTGCCCCGCTCCCCGCCCCGCTTCGTTCTCGCCCCGTTCTCAGTTCGTCAGTGTGTTTCGCAGTGCCTCGGCGAAGCCGTTCGGGTCGCCGAGGAAGCCGGCGTGGTCGCCGGGGAACTCGACCGGGCGGGTGTCGAGCAGTTCCGCCAGTGCGATGGATGTCCGGTACGTGATCAGGCCCTGCGAGTCGGCGCCGATCCCGACGAGGACCCGGGTCGGTGCGGTGGTCAGGGCGGCGATGTCGGGTACGTAGCGGGCGGTGCCCCGCAGATCGTGGCCGAAGAAGCGGGCGCCGTTGGCGAGGTCCTGTTCCGTGGGCTCGCCGAACGGCCCGTCGGGGGTGCTCTCACCGCCCTCCCCGCTTTCCGCGCCCTCCCCGTCCTCGGTCACGAATCCGGCGACGGCCATGAACTTCATCCATGCCGCGCCCTGGCCCTCCTTCTGGAAGGTCTCGATGATGTCCTCGGTCAGGGCGCGCTGTTCGGCCGCGTCGGGAAGGATCTCCATGACGGGCGGCTCGTGCGCGACCAGCGTCCGTACCCGGTCGGGGTGCCGGGCGACGAGTGCCAGCCCGGTCACCGCGCCGCCGCTGCTCCCGAACACATCGGCCGAATCGGCCCCGAGCGCGTCCAGGATCGCCGCCACGTCGTCCGCCCGCCGCTCGGGCAGGGTGTCCTCCTCGGGGTCGTCGAGGGTGCTGCCGGAGATGCCGCGCGGGTCGTGCGTGACGACGGTGTGGTCGCTCGCGAGCGCGTCCGCCAGCGACGCGAACTCCTGGGCCTCCATGGGCGACCCCATGATCAGCAGGAGCGGTCCCGTGCCGCGCACCTCGTAGTGCAGTCGCGCGCCGGGGACTCGAAGGGTGTGGGTGGCGGTCATGCCGGTGGTCCTTCCTCGATCGGCGCCCCGCGGTCGCGGTGCCGTTGTGTTTGACAGAGGTACGACTCCGGCCGTCGGGGAAACTCATCGCCCACCGAGGCACAACGACGAGACAGGTGCTGACAGAATGGGTGAAATGGCAACACGCTCTGCACCTCCGCCGATGCCCTGGCCGGGGGGCCTGCCCCTTCACCCCGATCTCCTCGCGGCGAAGGCACTCGTCTACGACCCGAGCGGGCTCGTGTGCTCACGGCCGGTGCCCGAGGCCGAGAGCGCCGAGTACGGTGCGCACGGGTTCAGCGTGGACGGCTCCGCCGTCAGGTTCCGGGTGGCCCGGACCACCCCGACCAAGGTCGGGCAGTTCGTGACGGTGTGGAAGCGGTCCGCCGACGGCGGACCGATCCGGCCCTACGACTCCGGGGACCCCGTCGACCTCTTCGTCATCAGCACCCGCGAAACCGGTGACGACGGCAATGGCGGCGACGGCGGTGACAGCAGTGGTTTCGGGCAGTTCGTGTTTCCGCGGGCGGTGCTTCGCGAGCGGGACATCGTGTCGACGGACGGGGCCGGCGGGAAGCGCGGGTTCCGTGTCTATCCGCCATGGGTGACGACGACCAACCGCCAGGCCGGCCGGACGCAGGAGTGGCAGGTGGAGTACTTCCTGCCGGTCCCGGGCGGCGAGCCGGCCGCCCCGGACCGCTGCCGGGCGCTCTACCGTCCTTGACGGGGGCTCGTGACCTGGGGCCGGGGGTGAGGGTGGGTGTGCCGTCCGTGACGGTGGCGGACGGTCAGCGGTAGTCCTCCGGGTGGCCCTGCATCCAGGTGTTGACGCGGTCGCGGGTGCCGATCAGTTCGGATCGGTGCTTCTCCAGGTTGTCCGTGGAGAGGTCGCCGTTCAGCGTCTTGCTCAGGGCGGCGATCCCGGCGATCGGCTCCTTGAAGTGGCCGGGGCCCTTGCCGTCCGCCTTCATGGCCTTGTCCAGGCGGACCAGTTCGTCGTGGACCCGGCCCAGGAAGTAGGCGCAGTTCGACGAACCCGGGGCGCAGTTGTCGTTCAGTGTGGCCTGGAGTCCCGCGAAGGCGTCGCGTACGGCCTCCGGCCTGTTGCGCGCCGCCTCGGCCGCCTCGGATGCCTCCGCCTCCGCACTGGCCCCGTCCTTGGCGTCCTGCGCCGCGACGGCCTCGTCGGCGGCCTTGGACGCGGCTGCGGCGTTCACCGACGGCGCCACGTAGGGAACGTCGCCGCCCGGCCCCTGTGAGGTCCCGGCGTCCGAGCATCCCACCAGGAACGCGCCCATAACCACCGCCGCGACCAAGGCAGTTGCCGCACCGCGCGCACCTGTACGGATGGAACGGACAGACATGAGGCCCCCTTCGTCCGGTTGGCCCGGACCATACATGTCCCGCATGCCCGCAGCCCTGCCCGAGTGAGTGCGCGCGCAAGCGAGCACTCAACCCACGCGCGCAAGTCCGGGCCACCCGTCGGTCCCGAAGCATCGATCAGGGAGCGTCGATCACGGAGCATCGATCACGGAGCATCGATCACGGAGCATCGATCACGGAGCATCGATCACGGAGCGTCGATCAGGGACTGCAGCGCGGGCGCGTACAGGTCCGCGATGTGTTCGGCGGTGGCGTCCGCGCCGGCGCCTTCGCGGTGGAGGCCGAGGGTGGCGCCGAGGCCGATGAGGTGGCCGGCGATCAGTTCGGCGCGCAGGGCGCGTTCGCGGCCGGGGAGGCGGGCGGTCAGGGCGTCGGTGACCTGTTCGTGGAAGCGGTCGCGCAGCAGGGAGCGTTCGTCCCGGTTGCCCAGCGAGAAGACGACGCGCAGCAGCGGGTCCGACTGCTGTACGCGGCGGCTGTTCACCAGCGTCAACACCATGTGGCGGCCCAGGGTTCCGAGCGGGGCGTCGAAGAGTTCGGCTGCGGCGGGGCCGAAGTCGGCGACGGTGTTGAAGAGTTCTTCCTTGCGGCCGAAGTGCTTGACCACCAGGGACGGGCTCACTCCGGCGTCGGCCGCGATCCCCCTGATGGTGACCTCGGCGTACGGGCGCTGGGTGAACGCCCGGCGCGCGGCACGCAGGATCGCGGCCTTGCCGCGGCCCGGATCGGCGGCGGACCGGGCGGGGACCCGAGGAGAAGCCGCGGGGGAAGAAGCCGCCGAGGAAGAAGGGACCGGGGAGGAAGTGGCCGGAGGAGGAGAGGCCGGAGGAGGAGAGGCCGGAGGAGGGCCCGACGCCGGGGGCGGGCCCGAGGCCGCAGAGGAGTCCGGGGCCGCAGAAGGGCCCGGGGCCGGTGCGGTGGCCTGGCCGCTGGTCATGCGCCCTCCTGGATCGGCATCGTCCGCACACCGTCCTTCCGGTCGCCCGGGACGTCGCGGTTACCTTCGACCGTACCCGCCCCAGCGG
>NZ_JBCEWQ010000305.1:0-3472 GCF_038448545.1 Streptomyces sp. CLV115 | reverse complement strand
CCCCCGGCCCGGGGTACACCTGGCGACACCCCGGGCCGGGGGCCCGCCCTCCGGAGCCCCGACGCGACGCCCGGTTCAGAGCCGCTGGATGATCGTCCCGGTCGCCAGCGCGCCGCCCGCGCACATCGTGATGAGCGCGAACTCCTTGTCCCTGCGCTCCAGTTCGTGCAGCGCCGTGGTGATCAGCCGGGCCCCGGTGGCGCCCACCGGGTGGCCGAGCGCGATGGCGCCGCCGTTGACGTTGACCTTCTCCAGGTCCTGCTCGAAGACCTGGGCCCAGCTGAGCACCACGGACGCGAAGGCCTCGTTGATCTCGACGAGGTCGATGTCCTTGAGCGACATCCCGGCCTTCCCGAGTACCGCGCGGGTCGCGTCGATCGGTCCGTCCAGGTGGAAGTGCGGATCGGAGCCGACCAGGGCCTGGGCGACGATCCGGGCACGCGGCTTGAGCTTGAGGGCACGGGCCATCCGCTTGGAGGCCCACATGATCGCGCAGGCGCCGTCCGAAATCTGCGAGGAGTTGCCCGCGGTGTGGATGGCGGTGGGCATGACCGGCTTGAGCCGGCCGAGCCCCTCCATGGTCGTGTCGCGCAGCCCTTCGTCCCGGTCGACCAGGCGCCACATGCCCTGCCCTGCCGCCTGCTCCTCCTCGGTGGTCGGCACCTGGACGGCGTACGTCTCCCGTTTGAACCGTTCCTCGGCCCAGGCGACGGCGGCCCGTTCCTGCGAGATCAGCCCGAGCGAGTCGACGTTCTCCCGGGTCAGTCCGCGCCGGCGGGCGATGCGCTCGGCGGCCTCGAACTGGTTGGGCAGATCCACGTTCCACTCGTCGGGCCAGGGCTTTCCCGGGCCGTGCTTGGAGCCGCTGCCCAGCGGAACCCGTGACATGGCCTCGACGCCGCAGCTGATGCCGACGTCGATGACTCCGGCCGCGACCATGTTGGCCACCATGTGGGAGGCCTGCTGCGAGGAACCGCACTGGCAGTCCACGGTGGTGGCGGCGGTCTCGTACGGCAGACCCACGGCGAGCCAGGCGTTGCGGGCCGGGTTCATGGACTGTTCTCCGGCGTGGGTGACAGTGCCGCCGACGATCTGTTCGACGCAGTCGGCGTGGATGCCGGTGCGACCGAGGAGTTCTCGGTAGGTCTCGCCCAGCAGATAGCCGGGATGCAGATTGGCGAGCGCGCCTGAGCGCTTGCCGATGGGGGTGCGTACGGCTTCGACGATGACGGGTTCCGCGGCCATGAGCTCGTCCTCTCCTCGCACATCCGCAGGGGCGTCCCGGCGCCCGCGGATGGAACTAGTACGCGTTCTAGTTCTGCAAGCAGTCTTATGAGGCTTACCCCCGGTACGCAAGAGTGCTGCACGCACCTTGCGCCCGCTTCATACCGGCCCCACTCACTCTCCACGCAACAGAACGGACCACCTCTCTTGCCAGTTGTAGAACTCGTTACTACCTTTCCGTCAACTTCTGATGGGTCGTCAGGCAACGTCCGGGCGGCCCTCGGACCGACCTGGAGCTGCCGATGTCCTGCCCCCATCTGCCCGAAGGGTTCGACTTCACCGATCCCGATCTGCTCCAAGCCCGCATCCCACACCCGGAGTTCGCTCGGATGCGGCAGACCGCACCGGTCTGGTGGTGTGCCCAGCCGGCCGGCATCTCCGGTTTCGACGACGAGGGCTACTGGGTCGTCACCCGGCATGCGGACGTCAAGTACGTCTCCACCCACCCCGAACTGTTCTCCTCCAACACCAACACCGCGGTCATCCGCTTCAACGAGTCGATCAGCCGGGACCAGATCGAGGTCCAGAAACTGATCATGCTGAACATGGACCCGCCCGAGCACACCCGGGTCCGCCAGATCGTCCAGCGGGGTTTCACTCCCCGGGCGGTGCGCTCCCTGGAGCAGGCGCTGCGCAGCCGCGCCCGCTCGATCGTCGAGACCGCGCTCGCCTCCGCCGACGAGAACGGATCGTTCGACTTCGTCACCAACATCGCCGTCGAGCTGCCGCTCCAGGCCATCGCGGAGCTCATCGGCGTACCTCAGGAGGACCGGTCCAAGCTCTTCGACTGGTCCAACAAGATGGCCGCGTACGACGATCCCGAGTACGCGATCACCGAGGAGGTCGGCACCGAGGCGGCGATGGAGATCGTCTCGTACTCGATGAATCTGGCGGCCGCCCGCAAGGAGTGCCCGGCCAAGGACATCGTCTCCCAGCTGGTCGCCGCGGAGGGCGAGGGAAACCTGTCCTCCGACGAGTTCGGCTTCTTCGTGATCCTGCTGGCGGTGGCCGGCAACGAGACCACCCGCAACGCCATCAGTCACGGCATGCACGCCTTCCTCAGCCACCCCGACCAGTGGGAGCTCTACAAGCGCGAACGCCCGGAGACGACCGCCGAGGAGATCGTCCGCTGGGCGACCCCGGTGGTCTCCTTCCAGCGGACCGCCACCCAGGACACCGAACTGGGCGGGCAGCGGATCAAGAAGGGAGACCGGGTCGGGCTGTTCTACTCGTCGGCCAATAACGACCCGGAGGTCTTCGACCGCCCGGAGGCCTTCGACATCACCCGCGATCCCAACCCGCACCTGGGATTCGGTGGCGGTGGTCCGCACTTCTGCCTCGGCAAGTCGCTCGCCGTGATGGAGATCAACCTGATCTTCAACGCGATCGCGGACGTACTGCCCGATCTGCGGCTGGTCGAGGATCCGCGGCGGCTGCGTTCGGCGTGGCTCAACGGGATCAAGCAGCTTCAGGTCAGCAGTGCGGGTGCTTCCGGGGCCGGCGGGGCCACTGGGGCATCCGGGGCATCCGGGGCATCCGGGGCCGGGGCTTCCGCCGGGAACTGACCTTTTTCTGTCCGTTCATTGGCCCGCTGCTGTCTGTGCGTTGTCCCGCTGCCGTCTCCGCGTTGGCCTGCTGCCGCCCGTGCGTTCGTCCGCTTTCGTCCGTGGCCGGCGACGCGCCTCCCGCCGAACCCCCGCGCGGGAGGCGCACAACGGCGCGAGGATCATGGCGGGCATGCACGCCCTGCTCTCCGCCTTCGCGCCCATCTGGATGCTCACCGCGATCGGTTACGCGGTCGGCCGCAGCGGTCTGCTCGGCGCGCAGGCGGAGGCGGTGCTCGGCCGGTTCGTCTTCCATGTGGCCATGCCCGCCGCCCTGTTCACCATGGTCTCCGGGGCGCGGCTGAACACCTTCGCCAACTCCTCGATGGTGGCCTTCGCCGCGGGCACCGCACTGGTCTGCGGGCTCGGGTTCCTGGTGTCCGGCCGGCTCTTCGGCCGGGGCACGGCACACCGGGCGATCGGCAGCATGGCGTCGGGCTACGTCAACTCCGCCAACCTCGGCATTCCGGTGGCGGTCCAGGTGCTCGGTGACGCGTCGTTCGTCGCCCAGATCATCCTGTTCCAGGTCCTGTTGGTCTCCCCGGTGATCCTCGCGCTGCTGGACTCGGGGGTGGGAACGGGGG
>NZ_JBCEWQ010000304.1:0-3617 GCF_038448545.1 Streptomyces sp. CLV115 | reverse complement strand
CCCCCTCGACGGCCCTCCCCCCGCCTCCGCGGTCCTCCTGCGCCAAATCGCCGCAGCGGGCAGCCCCGGCGACCCCGAGCAGCTCGTCCAGGCCCTCCACTGGTTCGGGATGCGCCGACGCGGGCCAGTCGATCAACTGGCCCACCTCGCGGACCACCCGGACCCGAAGGTCCGCAGGGCCCTCGTATGGACCGTCGAGAACTGGTCGAGCCCTGCCGCCAAGGAACTCCTCCACCGCCTCGCCCAGGACCCGGACGCGACGGTCCGGGAGGCCGTCGAATGGACCCCGCCCGAGCCCCGGTCCTGACGGGACTCGCACCCGTAAGGATTTCTTGTACGGGTCGTACGCGCGTGACGCGAGCACGCACGTGGAAGTTCGCTCCGCATGCACCCCGGAAAGCGGAAGCGCAAGAACGCGTCGGCAATGAAACTCGTGGGCAGATTGGTCGCCGTCTTCCGCAGGGCGGCCGGCCTGACCCAGACCCAACTCGCAGAACTGGTGGGCCATCAGGTGGAGACAATCGCCTCCATCGAACAGGGCAGACGGGCGCTACTGCCCGACCTCGCCGCCAAGTTGGACGAACGGCTGGACACCAAGGGCGCGTTGAGGGAGGCAGTGGCGAACCTGCCGGAGGTCGACCTGATTCCGGCGTGGGCGGAGGAGTACTTGGAACTGGAACGGGAGGCCCTGGCACTGTGCTTCTTCGCGAATCAAGTCCTGCCCGGCCTGCTCCAGACCGAGAACTACGCACGTGCCGTGTTCAACAGCCGAGTTCCCACGTTCAGCAGGGAGGAGATCGACGCACACGTCGGCACACGACTGGAGCGTCAGGAGATCTTGCGCCGCGAAGTGCCACCGACCACCAGCTTCGTCATCTCCGAGGCCATTGTCCGAGACCGCCTCGGGGGCGACGAGGTGTACCGGGAAACCTTGCACTGCCTCCGGGACTGCGCCGACTTGCCGGGCATCTCTCTCCAGGTCATGCCGCTGGGCCGGACGACTCATGCGGCGCTCGACGGGCCGTTCATCCTGCTGGAAACGCCGGACTATCAACGCGTCGCTTATACCGAAACTCAGCGCGGCAGCCAGCTCATCTCCAACCCGGACGAGATCAGCATCCTCTCTCAGAAATATGCGATGCTGCGGACGCAGGCTCTCAACGCCGAGGCAACGAAGGGCCTGCTGGACCGGCTGCTAGGAGAGTGATGAGCACCGCACGAGAGTGGTTCAAGTCCAGCTACAGCGGCAGCGACGGCGGCGAATGCCTCGAAGTCGCCTACAACTGGCAGAAATCAAGTTACAGCGGCAGCGAAGGCGGCGAATGCGTCGAGATCGCCGCCCACCCCGCCGCCATCCACATCCGCGACTCCAAGAACCCCGACGGCCCCGTCCTCACCGTCGCCCCCACCACCTGGACGGCCTTCGCCGGCTTCGCCGCCGACCCGCGACTCGCCTGAACCCACGCCCCCGGGAGGAACACACCGCCATGGCTGTCATCCACCGCACCACCCTGACGCCCACCAAGCTGGAACTCCTCGCCACCTGGCTGCCCGCACAGCCCTGGTACCGCGGCACGGGGCAGCAGCCCGAGCTGGACCGGACCGGCGGGTTCCGCCTGGACGACCCGAAGGGCGAGGTCGGGATCGAGTTCATGGTGGTCACCGACACCTCCGGGACCCAACCAGCCACGTACCAGGTGCTGTTCAGCTACCGCGGCGAACCGCTCCCGGGCGCCGACAACGCGCTCATCGGCACGACCGAGCACGGCGTACTGGGGAAGCGCTGGGTGTACGACGGAGCGCATGACCCGGTCGTCGTGGCCCAGCTCCTCGCGCTCGTCGTCGGCCAGGCCGAGCCGCAGATGCAGAGCACGAGCGACACCCCGGACCCGTCCGTCACCGCCCGGCTCGACGAACCCGGCATCACGGCGGAGTTCGCCGCCTCCACCGCCGCCAACAGCCCGGACGGAACAGCCATCCTGGTCACGACGGCACCCGACGGACGCCAACTCACCCTCCACATCAACCGCGAACTCCGGCCCGGCCGGCCCGGCCAAAGCGCGAACGGCCAGGCGCTCGGCCACGTCACCGCGCCCGCACCACTGCCCGACGGCACCACGGCGCCCACCACGTTCGTCGAGGTTCACGCGCACCCGTAGCCGCACCGCACCGCACTGCGGCGCCCGGCCGGTTGTCAGTGGCCGCGCCTAGAGTCGTAGTCATGGCGATGCTCCCGAATCCGCTCCCGTCCCTGGCCACGTCAGGGCTCCAACTCCCGCCCGGCTCACTGGTGGACGCCACGATCGACGGCACCTGGCACGAGCCGCTGCTCTGGTGTGCCGACGAGCCCGCGACCCACGGCACATGGCGCACGCTGCGCGCGGCCGGGCGGACGGTCGGGCTGCTCCCCGTGCTGATAGACGGCGGGCGGCGCGACCAGTGGCCCGACACCTGGGACCTGACCCCGGACAGCGCGTCGTACCCCGGCGACCACGACGCCGAGGAAGTGCTCAGCGAGTACTGGAAGGACTGCGCGCCCGAGGAGCTCGACGCCGCCGAGGCCGAGTGGCCGGGCCTGGCCCCCGTCCCGGCCGCCGAGGGCCAGGACGCCCCCGACGACCTGGCTGCCGCGATCGCCGAGGAGTGCGTCGGCCCGGACGGCTGGTACCCCGGCTCGCGGGTGGCGCTCGTCCCGGCCCGGCGCAGCGCGGACATACCGGCGGCGATCGGCTGGTCGGGCCCGCTCAACTACGAGGAGGACACGGCCCGGCTCTGTGCCGTGCTCCGCTCCTGGGAGGACCGCTTCGGCATACGGGTCGTGGTGCTGGGCTTCGACACCCTGATGGTCTCGGTGGGCCGCCCGCCCACCACCCTCCCGGAGGCCCGCGCGGTCGCCGCCGAGCACTTCGCGTTCTGCCCGGACAACATCGAGCAGAACCCGCCGTACGACCTGGACGTCTACGCCGAGAAGATGGTGCTGAACCAGGAGACCTGGTCCTTCTGGTGGGACTGACCGGAACCGACCGGAGGCCCTAGGTACGGCAACTCATGTGCCGCACCGGGGCACCCGGTTGAATCGCACGCATGCCCGACAACATCACGGACGACGCCCCCGACAGCACCGAGACCACCGAGATCACCGGCAGTGCCCGGCACACCTGGATCGCCTCGCTGATCTCCACGGTCGTCACGCTCCCGCTCGCGTTCTTCGCCCTGGTGTACAGCATGCTTTCGCCGATGGCCTGCGACTCCTGCTCGGAGGCGGATGCCGACCGGTTCGACGCAAGTTTCGGTCCGGCCTGGACGGTCTCCTGCTGCGGTCTGCTCCTGGCCCTGGTCATCCTGGTGGCGAGCTGGGTTCTCACCAGGCGCAGGCCACCGGCTGCGATCGGTCTCGCCGTGGCCGCACCCGCCACCGTGTTCTTCACCTGGGTCGCCTTCATGACCCTGATCAACTGGCCCTGAGCAGCCGGCCCCGGTCAGCCGGCCCTGATCGATCGGCACTGATCGACCGTCCCTGATCAACTGGTTCCGAGCCCTCGAACGGAGGAACACCGCCCATGAACCCCGAGCCGGCCCCGGACGACGCCAACCGCGACACCGACCCCGCCGTTGCC
>NZ_JBCEWQ010000303.1:0-3689 GCF_038448545.1 Streptomyces sp. CLV115 | reverse complement strand
GTCCGATTCCCGGTCGAAGCGGGATCCTGCTTTTTCGCTTTCCAGTTCTTCGCTTTCGCGTTTCCCTTTCCGGCGAGTCCGACTCTATCAGATCCTTTCGGGCCTGATTCCCAGTCAGCGGGGCTTGTCCTCCCGGCCGTTGGGCCGTTCCGACGAGTGAGACTTTAGCGGAATCCTCGGCCCCGACGCTAATCGGGGTCGCGTTCCTTCGAACGCGGATTCCTCATTCCGCAAATGCGCACAGAAAGTCCGGCGACAGATGTCGCTGGTCAGATGTGGTTACTGCGGATTGGCTGTCCGGGGACCGACCGGAGTCGGCGCTCACGTCGGACAACTCGGAGCACATTACGGATGCGGGACGGGTGTGTCAACCCCGGTCGGGGTCCGGTTGCCGGTGGAAGGCCAGGCGGTAGTCACGGGGACTGGTGGACAGGTGGGTGGCGAAGTGCTGGCGCATGGTGACCTCGCTGCCGAAGCCGGTGCGGCGGGCTACCTCGGGGAGGGGGAGGTCGGTGCGTTCGAGGAGCTTCTGAGCTGCGGCGATGCGCCGGGTGATCAGCCAGCGGAGCGGGGTCGTGCCGGTGGTGGCCTGGAAGCGGCGGGCGAAGGAGCGGGAGGACATTCCGGCGCGGGCGGCGAGGGCGGCGACCGTGTGCGGTTCGGCCAGATGGGCCAGGGCGAAGGCGCGTACCGCGGCGAGGGTGTCGGCGTCGCGGTCGGCTCGGGGGGTGGGGTGCTCGATGAACTGGGCCTGGGTGCCGGTGCGGAACGGGGCCGTGACCATCGAACGGGCGATCGTGGCCGCGGTCTCGGCGCCGTGCATCGTGCGTACGAGGTGGAGGCAGAGGTCGATGCCGGCGGCGGTGCCGGCCGACGTCCAGATGTTGTCGTCGTGCAGGAAGAGGGCGTCCTGGGTCACCTTCGCCTCGGGGTGGCCGGCGCGGAGGTCGTCAGCGAGGCGCCAGTGGGTGACTGCTCGGCGGCCGTCCAGGAGTCCGGCCTGGGCGAGTGTGAAGGCGCCTCCGCACAGGGAGGCGACCGGGGCGCCTCGGGTGTGGGCGCGGCGCAGGGCCGCCAGGACCGGGGCGGGGGCCGGGGTCAGGTGGTCGTCGAGGCCGGGGACGACGACGAGGTCGGCGTGGGCGAGCCAGGCGAGGCTGCGGTCCGGGGTGAGGGAGAGTCCGCCGCGCAGCGCGATGGGGGCCGCTTCCGCGGCGGTGCGGCGCAGCTCGAAGGGCGGAACGCCACGGTCGGTGCGGTCGACGCCCCAGACCTCCGTGATGACCGAGACGTCGAAGGCGCGTACGCCGGGAAAGGCGACGAGTGCGATGCGGGTGGGGTCGGGGGTGGTCGCCATCGTGGCAGTAAAGCATCGATCGATGGCTTTGTGACCTCTGGGACGTGGGTGCGTCGGGCGGCAGGATCGTTCGTATGGAGATCGCAGAGAACGCGGCGCTGATCGTGGTGGACGTGCAGGAAGGCTTCGAGGAGGAGGCGTACTGGGGGCCTCGGAACAACCCGGAGGCGGATCGGAACATCGCGGGGCTGATCGATGCCTGGCAGTCGAGCGGGCGGCCGGTGGTGTTCGTACGGCACGACTCGTCCAAGCCGGATTCGCCGTTGCGGGCGGGGCAGCCGGGCAACGGCTTCAAGGGGTACGTGGAGGAGCGGCGCGGGAAGGGCGACGGGCCCGGGCTGTTGCTGACGAAGAGTGTGAACTCCGCCTTCTACGGGACGCCCGACCTCAAGGAGTGGCTGGACCGGAGCGGGATCCGGCAGCTCGTGGTGATCGGGATCCAGACCAATATGTGCGTCGAGACGACGGCGCGGATGGGCGGGAACCTCGGGTACGAGGTGTTCGTCCCGCTGGATGCGACGCACACCTTCGACCTGACCGGGCCGTGGGGGTGGAAGCAGAGCGCGGACGAGCTGGCGCGGGCCACCGCCGTGTCGTTGCACGGCGGTGGGTTCGCGAAGGTGGTGCGCAGCGCGGAGCTGATCGCCGCCGCGGGATAGTGCAGCCGTGCGTCGGTACGGGTCAGCCGTTGCCGGAGGCGAGTTCGCGGCTGCGGTCGCGGGCGGCTTCGAGGGCGGCGATGAGGGCGGCCCGTACGCCGTGGTTCTCCAGCTCGCGGATGGCGCTGATGGTGGTGCCGGCCGGGCTGGTGACGGCTTCGCGCAGCTTGACGGGGTGTTCGCCGCTGTCGCGGAGCATCACTGCGGCGCCGATGGCGGCCTGGACGATCAGGTCGTGGGCCTGGGCGCGGGGCAGGCCGAGCAGGATGCCTGCGTCGGTCATGGCCTCGACGAGGAAGTAGAAGTACGCGGGGCCCGATCCGGACAGGGCGGTCGCCGCGTCCTGCTGGGACTCGGGAACGCGGAGGGTCTTGCCGACCCCCTTGAAGATCGCCTCGGCGGCGGCGAGGTGGTCGGTGGTGGCGTGGCTGCCGGCCGAGATGACGGACATGCCCTCGTCGACGAGGACGGGGGTGTTCGGCATGACGCGTACGACCGGGGTGCTCGCGGCGAGGCGGTCCTCGATGAAGGCGGTCGTGATGCCCGCGGCCGCGCTGATGACCAGGCTGTCGGGGGTGATGTGCCCGGCGAGCTCGTCCAGGAGCCGGCCCATGTCCTGGGGCTTGACCGCGAGGATGAGGATGTCGGCGCGGCCGGCGGCCTCGGCGTTGCTGACGGAGTCGACGCCGTAGCGGTTGCGGAGTTCCTCGGCGCGCTCGGAGCGGCGGGTGGTGACCAGCAGGTTCGCCGGGCGCCAGCCTGCCCGGATCATGCCGCTGAGCAGTGCCTCGCCGATCTTGCCGGTGCCGAGGACTGCGACTGTCTGGGTCATGTGGTTCACCCTCCGGGCTGTGCTGACGGTTCTCGGTGCTCGTGTCCGCCATCCTCGCACCGGCCCGGTCAGGCGCTGCGGCGGCGGAGGGTGGCGGCCCCGAGGGCGAGTACGAGGACGGCGCAGCCCGCCACGATCAGTACGTCACGGACGAAGTCGCCGGTGATGTCGGGGTGGCCGAGGACCTCGTTCATGCCGTCGACCGCGTACGACATGGGCAGCACGTTCGAGATCGCTTCGAGGGCGGGGGCCATGCGGTCGCGGGCGATGAACAGTCCGCAGAGCAGGAGCTGCGGGAAGATCACCGCGGGCATGAACTGGACGGCCTGGAACTCGGACCTGGCGAAGGCGGAGACGAACAGGCCCAGCGCCGTGCCGAGCAGCGCGTCGAGCAGGGCGACCAGGAGCAGCAGCCACGGGGAGCCGATGACGTCCAGGCCCAGCGCCCAGACCGAGACCGCGGTGGCCAGGAGGGACTGGACGATCGCCACGGCGCCGAACGCGAGTGCGTAACCGGCGATCAGGTCGCCCTTGCCGAGCGGCATCGCGAGGAGGCGTTCGAGGGTGCCGGAGGTCCGTTCGCGCAGGGTGGCGATCGAGGTCACCAGGAACATCGTGATCAGCGGGAAGATGCCGAGCAGCGAGGCGCCGATGGCGTCGAAGGTGCGGGGGCTGCCGTCGAACACGTACCTGAGCAGGGTGATCAGCACGACCGGGACCAGGAGCAGCAGGGCGACGGTGCGGGCGTCGTGGCTGAGCTGGCGCAGGACCCGGGCGGCGGTGGCGAGGGTGCGGGCCGGGCTCAGGAGCGGGGTGGTGGTCGCCGGGGGCGGTGTCGGGG
>NZ_JBCEWQ010000302.1:0-3740 GCF_038448545.1 Streptomyces sp. CLV115 | reverse complement strand
CCGCATCAGGACAGACAGCCACACGCTCCTCGACAAGCCGATGAATCGTCGCAGCATCCGGATACGGACCAGCCACACCGTTCCACTCGACCAACACCTCCCGCCGCTCCCCCACCGTGAGCATGTTGAGATCGGCGATGCGAGCGCCGGGCGATTCCACCAAGGAGATCAGCAGGCTCTCAAGGTGGCCGGCCATGCGCTCGATCGTCTTCGCGTCGAACCTGCTCCGGTCGTAGACGAAACGGAACTCCAGGGCCCGGCCCGCCGATACGACGAGGGTCAGCGGGTACCCGGTGCGCTCCACACAGTTGACCAGGCGCCGCGTCAGTCCCTCGGGGAAGTCCGACGGCTTCTGCACCACCGGGTAGTTCTCGAAGACGAGGATCGACCGGAACAGCGGCTCGCCGCGCGGGATCCTGCTGTGCTTCTGGACATCGACGAGGTGACAGTACTCCCACTGCCGCATGTCCAGTTGTTCGTCCTGGAGATCCCTCAACCACTCGGAGACCACCAGGTCGCCCGTGAGCCGGCCGCGTACCGGCAGCGTGTTGATGAACAGGCCCATCATCGACTCGACGCCGGGCAGATCGATCGACCGGCCCGAGATGGTGGAGCCGAACAGTACCTCGTCCTGGCGGCTGTACCGCGAGAGCAGGACCGACCACAGTCCCTGTACCAGTGTGTTCATCGTGACGCGCTGGGACTTGGCGTAGTCCCGGGCATGCGCGAACAGCTCTGCGGAGGCGACCACTTCGAACTCACCGACTCCGGTGTCACCGGTGTCCCGGTCGACGTGCAGGGCAGTGGGCTCGCTGACACCCGCCAGGTAGTCGGTCCAGAACGCCGCGGAGCCGTCGTCCTGCCGGGAGTTGAGCCACTCGATGTAACGGCGGTAGGGGACGGTCGGCGGCAGTCCGGCGGAAGTACCGTCGAGCAGGGCGCGGTAGAGGGCGAACAGTTCCTTCTGGAGGATCTGCACACTCCAGCCGTCGACAAGGATGTGATGGAACGACCAGACGACGATCCGGCGCTCCTCCTCCATCCGCAGCACGGTGACCCGGACCAGCGGGGCCCGTGAGAGGTCGAACCCCCGGTCCCAGTCCTCCGTCAGGAAGGTGCTCAGCTGCTCCTCCTGACCGGGCAGACCGCGCAGATCCCTCACTTCGAAGGGGAGGGGAGCCCGGCGCTGCACCACCTGGACCGGCTCCGACACTCCCTCCCACACGAACGCGCTGCGCAGGATCGAATGCCGGTCGACGAGCTGCTGCCATGCCGCTCCGAACAGCGTCTCGTCGAAGGGTCCTTCAACCTCCTCCGTCATCTGCACCATGTAGGGGCGCGTGTCGGAAGTGTCCTCCAGCGAGTGGTAGAGCATGCCGAACTGCAGGGGCGAGAGGCCGTAGACGTCTTCCACGTTGTGCGCACTCATATCGAGAACCTCTTCAGGATCGCGGCCATGTCGGCGTCACCGACATCGGTGAGGGGAACCCCGGGGGACTCCCGGCGGGCGTCGTCGGCTCCTCCGGCTCCTCCGGCACTGCCGGCAGTGCCGGCGATCAGCTCGCGCAGGTGGTCGACGACACCGGCGGCCAGGCGCTCGACCGTGCTCCGCTCGTGCAGCGCGGTCGAGTAGTTGATGTACAGGCCGAACGTGTCGCCTTCGACTGCGGCGGTCACGTCCAGCACGTTCCAGCGCATGCCGTCCGGGCTGATCGAGTGGCCCTTGGGCTCGTCGGGACCGGCATACCGCCCGATGCCCGGCAGGTCCCTGGTGAACTGCCCCAGGTAGTTGAAGTTCACTTCCGGAGTGGGCTGCCGACGCAGTTCGGCGGCCACGTCCGGGGCGCCGAGGTGGCGCAGGATGCCGTAGCCGACACCCTTGTTGGGGATCCGCGCCACCTGCTCGCGGACGGACTGGAGCGAGGCCACCGGATCGGTGGCTCCCGGTGCCAGGCGTAGCGCGACGGGGAAGACGGACGTGAACCATCCGACCGTTCGCGACAGATCCACGTCCGGGAACAGGTCCTCGCGGCCGTGTCCCTCCAGACCGATCAGGGTCTCGTCGTCCCCCGTCCAGTCACGGAGGGCATGCGCCAGTGCGGTGAGCAGCGCGTCGTTGATCCGGGTGCTGAAGACCCGTGGCACGTCCCGCAGCAGGGCACGCGTCTCCTCGGGGCTGAGCGCCGCCATGACTGCGGCGGCGGATCCCAGATCATTGCGGCCGTCCCGGTCACGAGGCACCCGGCCGGCCGGTTTGGGCTCGGCCCAGTAGGCGTACTCGGCCCGTGCCTGAGCGGAGTCGGCGAAGTCGTTCAGCCGCTGGGCCCACGACCGGAACGACGTCGTCTTCGCAGGGAGCAGGGGCGCGAGGCCGGCGGCCCGCCGCTCGTAGCAACTGCCCAGGTCCTCCAGGAGGATCCGCCAGGACACACCGTCGACCGCCAGGTGGTGTACGACCGTGAGCAACCGCTGCCCGCGCTTCGGTCCCAACTCCAGCAGGGCGGCCCGCAGCAACGGGCCCTTGGCCAGGCCGAGGCTCTGCTGCGTCTCCTCCGCGATGTCCAGCGAAACCTGTGCCAGGGACTCGTCCGGGACTCCCGACAGGTCGTGCACGTCGAGGATGTCGGTGTCCACGGTCTCGTCCAGGTACTGCCGCCAGCCGTCGGGCCCGTCCACGCAGCGCAGGCGCAGTGCGTCGTGGTGCTCGATCAGGTCAGCCAGCGCGAGCCGCAGCACGTCCGGGGCGAGCCCGTCGGTGACGAGAAGCTCGGCCTGGTTGAAGTGGTCGAACGTCGGCAGGTCCTTCTCGAAGAACCAGTGCTGGATCGGTGTCAGCGGGACCTCGCCCGTCACGCGGCCCTGCTCCGCGTCGACCGGCGTGGCCGCAGCGGCGTGGACCGCGATCTCGGCGATCGTCTGGTTCTTGAAGATCAGGCGCGGAGTGAGGTGCACGCCGAACTTCTTGGCCCGAGCGATCATCTGAATGCTGACGATCGAGTCCCCGCCCAGTTCGAAGAAGTTGTCGTGGATGCCGACGGTGTCGATCCCGAGGATCTCGGACCAGATCGCGGCAAGGGTGCGCTCGGTGTCCGTCCGGGGTGCGGTGTAGGTGGTGGCGAGTTCGGGGCGGTGGTGGTCGGGCGCGGGGAGGGCTTTGGTGTCGACCTTCCCGTTGGGTGTCAGGGGCAGGTGGTCGAGGGTGAGGTAGGTGCTGGGGACCATGTAGTCCGGCAGCTGCCGCTGGAGATGCGTACGGAGTTGGTGTGCGCTGGGTGTGTTGTCGGGAGTGGCGACAACGTAGGCGACGAGCTGTTTGTTGCCGGGTGTGTCTTCGCGGGTGGTGACGGCGGCGGTGTGGATGTGGGGATGGGTACTGAGGGCGGCTTCGATCTCGCCGAGTTCGATGCGGTATCCGCGCAGCTTGACCTGGTTGTCGATCCGCCCGATGAACTCAAGCGTGCCGTCGGGCCGCCACTTCACCAGGTCCCCGGTGTGGTAGACCCGCGGGTCGGGCCGGGGCGGAGTGAGGGGGTTGGGGGTGAAGCGTTCGCAGGTGAGGTCGGGCCGGTTGTGGTAGTGCCGGGCCAGACAGATACCGCCCAGCAGGGCGTGCCCGGGGATCCCGACGGGTGCGGGCTGGTTGTGGTGATCGACGACGTAAGCGGTGGTGTTCGTGACCGGCCGGCCCAGCGTCGTGGTGCCCCCGTGCGGATCGGGCTGTGTCGTCAGGCTCATCACGT
>NZ_JBCEWQ010000301.1:0-3769 GCF_038448545.1 Streptomyces sp. CLV115 | reverse complement strand
CCCCCCCCCCCCCCCCCCCGCCCCCCCCCCCCCCCCCACGGTGCTGGTCCCGCGCGGCAGCGTCAAGACCGACTGGGAGGTCGAGCTCGCGGTCGTCATCGGGCGCACCGCCCGCTATCTGGAATCCGCCGAGGAGGGGCTCGCGCACGTCGCCGGGTACGCGACCGCGCACGACGTCTCCGAGCGCGAGTTCCAGATCGAGCGCGGCGGCACCTGGGACAAGGGCAAGAACTGCGAGACGTTCAACCCGCTGGGTCCGTGGCTGGTGACGGCGGACGAGGTCGCCGACCCGCAGGCGCTGTCGCTGAAGCTCTGGGTCAACGGCGAGCTGAAGCAGGACGGCACGACGGCCGACCAGATCTTCCCGGTGGGTGAGGTCGTCCGGTACCTGAGCCACTTCATGACGCTCTACCCGGGCGATGTGATCAACACCGGAACACCGGCCGGGGTCGCCCTCGGCCGCCCCGAGCCCAAGCCGTATCTGCGGGCCGGGGACGTCGTCGAGCTGGAGATCGCCGGGCTGGGACGGCAGCGCCAGGAGCTCAAGGACGCGTAGCGGGTACGGAGGGACGGGCGGGACGGGGCCGGGCGACCGCCCCGCCCGTCCCTCCGCACGGAGTCACGCGTCGGTCACGCCCCAGCCGGGCGCCGGCCGGGCGTCGACCAGGCGCCGGCGGGCGTCGACCGGGCGCCAGCACGCTTCAGTCACGCACCGAGCGTCGCCGCGAACCGGTCCAGCGCCGCGACCACCATGGCGTGGTCCTCGGCCTGGGGCAGCCCCGAGACCGTGACCGAGCCGATGACGCCCGCGCCCTCGACCGCGATGGGGAACGAGCCGCCGTGCGCGGCATAGACGTCCGGGTCCAGGCGCGAGGAGTCCTCGAAGGTCGTCCCCTTCGCCCGGAATCTGGTCCCGACCAGGTAGGAACTCTCGCCGTACCGCTCCACGACCCTGCGCTTGCGGTCGATCCAGGCGTCGTTGTCCGCGCTCGAACCCGGCAGCGCGGCATGGAACATCTGCTGTGCGCCGCGCCGGATGTCGATCGCGACCGGGGCATGGCTCTCCCGGGCCATCGCGACGAGCAGGGCGCCGAGGGCGTACGCCTCGTCGTAGCCGAAGCGCGGCAGTGTCAGCCGGCGCTCCTGGGCGATGAGCTCGGGGACGGTCGGAGCTGTGTGGCTCATGCGGGCTGCTCCTCGGTGTCGGGGAAGTCGGCGGAGTCGGTGGCGGACGGGGCCGTCGTGGCGGGCAGTTTCACGGTGACGCCCTCGCGGGCCGAGCGGCGGGCCGCCTCCAGGACATCCAGAGCGGCCGCCGCCTGAAGGGCGGTCACCGGATTTTCACCCGTTCCGCGCAGCGCCGCGGCCACCGCCGCGTAGTACCCGGGGTAGTCGCCCGGCAGCGAACGGACCGGGGTGCCGCCGCCCGTCAACGGGGACTCGCCCGAGCCGATCCGGCCCCACAGCGCCTCGGGCTCCTCGCCCCACGGCCGGTCCGCCGCCGGACGCAGGCCCGCGCGCAGATCGGCCTCCTGCGGGTCGAGACCGTACTTCACGTAGCCGGCACTCCGGCCGAGCACCCGGAAGCGCGGGCCGAGCTGGGCCGTCGTGGCACTGACGTACAGATGCGAGCGCACCCCGTTCGCATGGGTGATCGCGATGAACGTGTCGTCGTCGGCGGCGGCACCCGGGCGGCGTACGTCGGACTCCGCGTACACCAGCGCCGCCGGTCCAAACAGGGTGAGCGCCTGGTCGACGACATGGCTGCCCAGGTCGTACAGCAGCCCGCCGATCTCCTGCGGGTCGCCCGACTCGCGCCAGCCGCCCTTCGGCTGCGGCCGCCACCGCTCGAAGCGGGACTCGAAGCGCTGTACGTCGCCCAGCGCACCGTCCGCGATCAGGCGGGCGAGAGTCAGGAAGTCGTTGTCCCAGCGACGGTTCTGGAAGACCGAGAGGAGCAGCCCGCGCTCCTCGGCCAGGGCCGCGAGCGCCCGCGCCTCGGCCGCCGTACCGGCGACCGGCTTGTCCACGACGACCGGCAGACCGGCCTCCAACGCGGCGGTCGCGATCGGGACGTGGGTCTTGTTCGGCGAGGCGATCACGATCAGATCGAGCGGGCCGAGCGGGCCGCTCGGATCGGGGGCGTCGGGGCCGTCCGTACGCTCCCACAGCTCCTGCGGCGACGCGGCGAACCGCACGCCGGGGAACTCGGCGCGCGCCTGCGCCCGCCGCTCCTCGTTCGAGGTGACGATCGTGTCGAGGACGAGACCGCCGGTCGCGGCGATCAGCGGGGCGTGGAAGACGGAACCCGCCAGGCCGTAGCCGACGAGCCCGACACGCAACGGGGCGCCGGCCGGCCCGGCGGTCCCGCCCGGGCCTTGGGCCCCGGACGCTGCGGGCGTCGCACGGGTCTCGTGGGTCGCGTTGCCAGTCGTGTCTGCGCCAGTCATGCCCGCCACTTAAGCAACGCTGTTGCCATAGTGCAAGCGACAGCGACAATGGTGTGGTGAACAGGAGCAATAGCGGCGCGAACCTGCCGACGCTGCGCAGCCACAACGCGGCGCTGGTGCTGGATCTGCTGCGGGCGGCGGGTGAGTGCGGCATCAGCAGGCTCGAACTCGCCGAGCGCACGGGTCTCACGCCACAGGCCGTCAGCAAGATCACCGCCCGGCTGCGGGCGGAAGGCCTGGCGGCCGGGGCGGGCCGGCGGGCGTCCACCGGGGGCAAGCCGCGCACCGTGCTGCGGCTGGTGCCGGACGCGGGGTACGCGGTCGGCCTGCACCTGGACCGCGACGAGCTGACGGCGGTGCTCGTCGACCTGTCCGGCGAGGTCGCCGCGAGCCGCACCGCCCCGCTGGACCTCGGCGCCCCGGCGGACCGGGTGCTCGCGGCGGCCACGGACGCGGTGACCGAGGTACGGGCCGGGGCGCCGGGGCCCGGGGCGGGGGACCGGCCGGTGCTCGGGGTGGGCGTCGCGCTGCCCGGTCCGCTCGATCACCGGGGCGGGGTGCTGCACCGCGTCACCGGGTTTCCGCAGTGGGACGGCTATCCGTTGCGGGACGCGCTCGCGGTACGGACCGGGCTGCCCGTCGTCGTCGACAAGGACACCAACGCCGCCGCCCTCGGGCTGGCGCTGCGGGCGGCGGGCGGCGGCGACTTCGCGTATCTGCACCTGGGGACCGGGCTCGGCGCCGGACTGGTACTCGGCGGAACGCTGCATCGCGGGGCCCGGACCGCGGCCGGTGAGTTCGGCCACCAGACCGTCCAGCTGGACGGGCCGGTCTGCGGCTGCGGGGGGCGCGGCTGCATCGAGGCGCTCTGCCTCGCCGCGGTCGCCCGGGGGGACGTCGCGGAGGCGGCCCGGGTGCTGGGGGCCGGCGCCGCGAACCTGGTCGGGCTGCTGGACATCGACCGGCTGGTGCTGGGCGGCCGTACGGTGGCCGCCGATCCGGAGGCCTACGTACGGGGCGTCCGGGCCGTGCTCGACGAGCGAGCCGCGCTGGGCGGCATGGACGCCCCGGTACCTGTGACCGCCGCCGTAGGAGGCGACCGACCGGTCGCCGAAGGAGCCGCCCAGCTGATTCTGGCCCCCCTCTTCGGCCGGGCGGGCGGCGCGTACGGGGT
This sequence comes from Streptomyces sp. CLV115, assembly GCF_038448545.1. Taxonomy (NCBI): domain Bacteria; kingdom Bacillati; phylum Actinomycetota; class Actinomycetes; order Kitasatosporales; family Streptomycetaceae; genus Streptomyces; species Streptomyces sp. CLV115. The sequence continues at coordinate 145 of NZ_JBCEWQ010000301.1, read as the reverse complement.
GTGAGCCGGGGAGACGGAGGCGGCGCGGACGCCGGCCGGGCGGTGTGTACGGGGCGCGGGCGAGGCGGGCGGGAGGGGACGGACGGGGCGTGGGCCCCGGGTGGCTGGCTGGGCCGACCGGGCGGGCCGGTGGCGCGTGGTGGGG
>NZ_JBCEWQ010000300.1:0-3770 GCF_038448545.1 Streptomyces sp. CLV115 | reverse complement strand
GGCCGGCCGCTTCCCCGCAGCAGCAGCACCAGCAGCCACAGCAGTCACAGCCGGGGCACCAGCAGCCGGGCGGCGCCTCCGCCGACCCCGCGCCGCAGTCGTACTCCGCACCACCGCAGCAGCAGTACTCCGCGCCCGAGCCCCCGCGCGCGGTCGCCCCCGAGGACGACACCCCGGAGGCCGACGACCCCGACCTCGTCGACTCGGCGCTCTCCGGGCACGACCTGATCGTCCGCGAACTGGGCGCCACGGTCGTCGAGGAGTTCACCAACGAGTAGAAACGAGTAGAAACGAAAACGAGTGGAAACGAATGGGAACGAATGGACGGGGCGCGCTCAGGGCCCCGCCGCGGCTCCCCGGGGTGTCCACGTACCGGCGTCCGTCAAGGGGGCCGCGCCCCGGCGGCTAGGCTGCACCCCGTGAAGGTCCTCGTCATCGGCGGCGGCGCCCGCGAACACGCCCTGTGCCGCTCTCTGTCCCTCGACCCCGACGTCACCGCTCTGTACTGCGCTCCCGGCAACGCCGGTATCGCGGAGGTGGCCGAACTGCACCCGGTCGACGCCCTCGACGGCGACGCCGTCGCGCGCCTCGCCACCGACCTGGGCGCCGAGCTGGTGGTCGTCGGCCCGGAGGCGCCGCTCGTCGCCGGGGTCGCCGACGCCGTGCGCGCCGCGGGCATCCCCTGCTTCGGCCCCTCCGGCGAGGCGGCCCGGCTGGAGGGCTCCAAGGCGTTCGCCAAGGACGTGATGGCCGGGGCAGGCGTCCCGACCGCCCGTAGCTACGTCTGCACCACCCCCGCCGAGATCGACGCCGCTCTCGACGCCTTCGGTGCCCCGTACGTCGTCAAGGACGACGGTCTCGCAGCCGGCAAGGGTGTCGTCGTCACCGACGACGTCGAGGCGGCCCGCGCCCACGCCCTGGCCTGCGACCGCGTGGTCATCGAGGAGTTCCTCGACGGCCCCGAGGTGAGCCTCTTCGCGATCACGGACGGCACCACCGTGCTGCCGCTCCAGCCCGCGCAGGACTTCAAGCGCGCCCTGGACGGCGACGAGGGCCCGAACACCGGCGGCATGGGCGCGTACTCCCCGCTCCCGTGGGCCGACCCCAAGCTGGTCGACGAGGTCCTGGAGTCGGTGCTTCAGCCGACCGTCGACGAGCTCCGTCGCCGTGGCACCCCGTTCTCCGGGCTGCTGTACGCGGGCCTTGCGATCACCTCGCGCGGCGTCCGGGTGATCGAGTTCAACGCCCGTTTCGGTGACCCCGAGACCCAGGTGGTCCTGGCCCGTCTGAAGACCCCGCTGGCCGGTGTCCTGCTCGGCTCCGCCAACGGCACGCTCGACGAGCTGCCCCCGCTCAAGTGGCGCGACGACGCCGCCGTCACCGTGGTCATCGCCTCGCACAACTACCCGGGCACGCCGCGCACCGGCGACCCGATCGAGGGGCTCGACGACGTGGCGGCGCAGGATGCCCCGCATGCGTACGTCCTGCACGCGGGCACCAGGCGCCAGGGCGACACGATCGTCAGCGCGGGCGGCCGGGTGCTGTCCGTGACCGCGACCGGCAAGGACCTCGCGGGCGCCCGCGAGCGTGCCTACACGGCGGCGGCCCGCATCCGCCTCGACGGCTCGCACCTGCGCACGGACATCGCTCGGAAGGCCGCGGAGGGCTGAGCCCGGCTTCCCCGACGGCCAAAGGGCCACCGGGCCTCTCCGAAGGCCCGCCGGGCTCTCCCCGTCGGGCCAATGGGTCACTGGGCTTCCCCGAAGGGCCGCCCGGGCCCCCGTCGGGCCAAAGAGCCACCGGGCTTCCTCGAAGGGCCACCGGGGGCCGCTGTTCCCCACAGAGGGCCCGCTGCCCCCACTGAGGGCCCGCTGTCCCCACGGACACCGCCCCGCAACGCTCTGACGAGCACCGACGCGCCGCTGCCCCAAGGACAGCGGCGCGTCAGCACCTTTGCCCAAAGCCATTCCATCGAGTGACGGCTGCGCCATCCGGATGACGCCCGCCGAGGCCCCAACTAGGGTGCGGCGCAAGCATTCCGGCACTTGGCCCACTGGCATTGCGATGTTGGTGACGGGTGCCACAGTGGGGGAGTGAGCAACACCGCCGTGGGGGCAGAGGGGGTGACGTCCGGAGATGTCCGATACCGGTGCAAGTGAGGAGCTGGGTGCGCTGAGTGCGCGTGCCCGGGCCCACGCTCTGCTGCGCATCCGCGGCAGGGCGGCAGCCGTGGCGATCCTGCCGGCGGCGGTGGCCGTCGTGCTGCTCGTGGCGGGCGCCCAGGGCCTTGCCGTGGGCAGCGGCTGGGACACGGCGCGCTGGGCCGTGACGGCCTGCGCGGTCGTCGTGCTGCTGCTCGCCGGGGCGGTCGCGGTCGCGATCGTACGGGCGAGACCGGCGGTCAGCCCGACCGTCCCGCTCCCGGAGAAGGCCGCCCCCGATCTCTACCGCCTGGTCAGGGACCTCGCCGACCGGCTCGGGGTTCCCGCGCCCTCGGCAATAGCCCTGACGCCCGACTGCGACAGCTGGCTGGAGGACCGCACCCACCCCTCGGCACGGCCCGTGCCGGGCACCGGCCCGGATTCCGCCGGGCCGTCCGCGGTCCGGTCCCGCCGCCGGGTCCAGGCGGCTCCGGTGCTGGTCATCGGCTCGCCGTTCCTGTGGTGGATGCGGGTCGCCGAGCTGCGGGCGGTGCTCGCCCCGGTCGTCGCGGGCACGGGCCCGGCCGCGCATCCCGACATAGCCGCCGCCCGTCGCTTCGTACGCGGGCTCGACGGCGCGGTCGCCGACGCCGCCGCGCCCGTACAGGGGCCGCTGGCCGGGCTGCGCAGAGTGCCCCGCGCCTTCGTCGGCCGGATCGCCAGGCTGCTGCTGCGCTGCTGCCGCGGCCACGCCGCCGAGATGGAGCGGGGCGTCGCCGCCGCCGCGTCGGTCCGTGCACAGGGTGTGGATTACGGTCTGCGGATCGTCGCCCAGGAGCAGGTCGGCCTCGCCTACGCGGGCTGGGACCGGCTGCTCACCCGGGTCGCCCTGCCCGCCTGGCGGATGGGCCGCTGGCCGTCCCGGCTGGACGCGGGCGTGGTGTCAGCCCTCACCGAGCTGTCCCGGCGCGACCGGCTCGCCGACGGATTCGCCTCGCGGCTGGGTGAGCGCCCCGCCTGCGACCTCCTGGAGGAGCCGGGCGCGGCCGACGAGGCGGCGTCGCTGCTGGCGGCCCGGCTGTTCCACGGCGGCCCGGCCCGCACGGGCCCGGACTGGTCGCCGGTCGACTGGCAGCAGTACCCGGAAGAGGTCGTCGACCGTAAGTGGCGCACCGAGGCCGCCCGCCTGCTCCGCGTCCTGGACTCGATGGTCCCCACGTCCCCTGCGCCCTCCGCCCCTCCCGGGCCCTCCGCGTCCCCCGCATCTCCTGCGGCCCCAGCATCCCCCACGCCCTCCGCGTCTCCCGGGCCCGCCGCTGCGGCGACGGACGGGGCCCCCGACGGTTTCCACGGCCTCGGCGAAGCCCATGTCCACCCGGACGCCTCCTCCCACCCCGTTGCCTGCCCCGTCGACGCCGGGATGCCCACGCTGGCCCGCGTCGTCGAGCATCTGGCGGGCCGCACCGGGGGCGGCGAGGAGCTCGCCGCGAGGATCAGCGCTGCGGTGGCCCGCGAGGAGGCCGCCGCCCAGCAGCATCGGGCCGGTGACACATCGAGCCCGGCAGGCGCCCCGGCAGGCGCGGACGGGGGCGTCCTGGGCGCCTGGGGCCCCGACGACCCCTGGGGCCC
>NZ_JBCEWQ010000299.1:0-3786 GCF_038448545.1 Streptomyces sp. CLV115 | reverse complement strand
CCTCCCGCCCACCCGACGTCGGACCGCATCGACACCACCAGGCCGCATCCCGCGCGGGTGTACGACTGGTTCCTCGGCGGGAAGGACAACTATCCCGTCGACGAGGAGCTCGGGAGGCAGATCGCCGGACTCTCGCCGGACACGAAACGCATCGCGCGCCACAACCGGTGGTTCATGCACCGGGCGATGCGCCGGCTGGCGGGCGAGGAGGGGATACGGCAGTTCCTCGACATCGGCTCCGGCATTCCCACCGAGCCCAACCTGCACCAGATCGTCCAGAGCACGGCGCCCGACGCCCGGGTCGTGTACGTGGACAACGACCCCATCGTCCTGGCCCATGCCGGGGCGCTGCTGAGCGGGACCGCCGAGGGAGTGACGGCGTACCTCGACGCGGATGCGCGGCAGCCGGAGCGGATCCTCGGACTCGCCGCCGACGTCCTCGATCTCGACCGGCCGGTCGCGCTCTCCCTCATTGCTCTGCTGCACTTCGTCGACGACGGGGACGGCGGGGAGGGAGAGGGCCGGGGCGAGGGGGCGTACGCGCTGGTGGAGCGCTTGATGGAGCGGCTCGCCCCCGGGAGCTGCCTGGTGCTGTCACAGCTCACCGGTGACTTCGACCCCGAGAGCGTGGCGAAGGGAGTGGCCTCGTACGCGGCGGGCGGTGTGACGCTCGTGCCGAGGTCGCACCGGGCCATCGGCCGGTTCTTCGACGGGCTGGAAATACTGGAGCCCGGCCTGGTGCCGGTCGTCGACTGGCATCCGGAACTCAGCCTCGGTGAGCTTCCGGTGGAGACCCGGCCGGTGCCGATCTACGGCGCGGTTGCCCGCAAGCCGTAGCGTCCGGCGCAGGGGCCGGGGGCCGTCCCTGGACGGCCCCCGGCCATGTGGCGGTGCGGGCCGGTTACTTCCGCAGCTCGACCGTGAAGCCGCGCCCGGTGGAGACGGACGGTGTTCTGACCTGCGTGACGCCGGTCGCCGGGTCGGTGAACCAGCCCGACCCGGCCTTCGCGAGCTCCGCCGCCGAGTTCACCCGGTGCAGGCGGGTGTGGCCCATGACGACCTGTGAGGGCGCGTGCTCGCCGTGCACGGTGAGGTCGTACGCGCGGGCGGACACCTTGCCCCGGTAACTCCCCACACTCGCACCGATCCTGACGGTGGTGCCGCCGCTCCTGCCGCGGGCGGGTGCCTGGACCCGGACGTGCTGGGTGGCCGAGGCTCCCTCGGTGAACTTCCGGGTCACGCCGTCGTCCTCATAGAGGGTGTACTCGGTGGTGCCCTGCGGGTGGATGTCGTAACCGAGCCGGGTCCGGTCCCGCGACTCCCAGGACACGGTGCCCTCGGGCCACATCGGCACGATCGAGCCGCCCCTGACGAAGAGCGGCAGGGTGTCGAGCGGCGCCCTGTATCCGTCGACGGTGGTCGGGCCCCGGTACGTCTTCCCCGTCCAGTAGTCGGTCCAGGTGCCCTTCGGCAGGTAGATGCCGTTGCGGACGTCCGTGTCGCTGTACACCGGCGCGACCAGGAAGTCGGGACCGGCCAGGAACTCGTACTTGGCGTCCGGACCGAGCGCCGCCGGGTCGTCGGGGTATTCGAGCGCGAGCGGCCGGACCGCGCCGACACCGGTTGTGGTGGCTTCCTTCGACAGGGTGTACATGTACGGCAGCAGCCGCTCCTTCAGCATCAGGTACTTGCGGTTGATGGAGGTGTAGGGCTCGCCGTCCAGCCACGGCTGCTGGTCGTGCGGCTGCTTGGTGGTGATGTCACTGGCCCAGCCGTCCATGGTCATGATGGCCGGGAGGAACGCCTTCCACTGGAGGTCGCGGGTATACATCTCGGGGTCGTGACGGTAGATGCTGCCGACGTCTCCCGTGTTGTACGCGATGCCGGACATGGTCGCTCCGGCGTACGTCGGGATCTGCCAGCGGATGAAGTCCCAGGACAGGCTCTGGTCCCCGCTCCACAGCACACCGCAGCGCTGCGCACCGGCCCAGGACACGGGCAGCCAGACGAAGCCGCGGGCGTCGCTGTTGTTCTCGATGCCGGCCTTGGCCTGGTCGCAGGCGTCCAGCGCGAAGCCGTAGCCGCCGCCGACCCAGGCGACGTCCAGCTTGCGGACGCGTACCCCGGCCCTGGCCTCCGCGGCCTCGTCGGGCAGACCGTTCTGTGTCCAGAGCCCGAGCTGGGTGTGGTTCCTGTTGAGCCCGGTACCCGTCTCCGGGAGGTTCTCGTAACCGCAGCCGTAGCCGTCGTTGACGAGCATCCAGCCGAGCGGCATGCCGTTTCCGGCATAGCTGTCGGAGACCTTCAACGCGTCCAGGGTGTGGCGCTCGCCCCGGTTGGCGTTGTGGAGATAGCAGTCGGCGGAGCCGGGCTCCAGCCCGTACACCGGAGGCATGAACGGCTTGCCCACCAGGGAGGTGTACTTGCCGATGACCGTCTTGGTGTCACCGGTGAAGTAGTACGCATCCAGGCGCCGTTCCTGCTGACCGGTCCTCACCGGGGAGGCGAAGTCGTAGATGCCGGGCGTCATGGTGTTGCGGAACACGCCGTAGCCGGCCGTGGAGAGGTAGAACGGCTGGGAGTTGTTGTAACCGCCCTCGTTCCAGTTGGTGTTGTTGCCCACGTTCATGACCCGGTCGCGGTGGGAGAAGCTGCCGTTCTGCTCGCCGCCGCCGAAGAACTGCTCGTCGGCCCCGCGCTTCAGGCTCTGCCGCATGCCGCCGCCGGTCCAGCGCAGCGGATCGGCCTCCTGCCAGACGGCCGTGCGGTTGTCCGCCCTGTAGAGGCCGAAGCGCAGCGGCTTCTTGTACACGCGCAGCACCACGCCCTTGGAACGGATGCCGTAATAGGTGCCCGCGTCGAAGGACTTGGTGTGCGGTTGCGCGGTGGGCTGCCGCCGGATCATGTGGCTGTCCTTCGGGTCGGCGAGTACGCCGTCCGGGGATGCCTGCAGCCGCAGTGTGTCGTCGGTGAAGAACTCGGCGCGGGCCCTGAGGTCACCGGCCGCGATCTCGTACCTGCCGTGCGAGCCGCTGAAGCCGGTGAGGTTCCCGGCGTCGGTGGCCTCGGGGAGGTACGCCTTTCCGGTGAAGGAATTGTTGTGCACGTCGTAGGGGACGACCACCACGTGGTACGTCCCGGAGGCCTTCGGGACGACCGCGGACTCGGGGTCCGCGGTGCCGGCGCTGGAGGCCACCTGTTTGCCGGCCGAGTCGTAGATGTACATGTCGAAGTCGTCCGTGGGCGTCTCCCACTGGATGGAGACGGGGACACCGCCCTCGGGGTTGTCGTCCCACTGGCCCTCGGGCGGGTCGACGGTCAGGTCGAACCGGGCGCAGACCGCGTTCTCGGGGTCCTCGGCGGCCGTGCCGCACTTGGCGGGGGAGTCGACGGTGCCCTTGGCGTAGACCGGGCTCTGCCATGTCACGTTCTTCGTGGTGCTGTCCAGCGTGCCCGAGGGCGTGGCCTCGGCCTGTGCCCGTGGGGCGGGGGCGGTCAGGGCGGTGAGTGCGAGGACGATCACCGAGAGCGTGCCGGCAGCCGCCCGGCCGGGACGGTTCTTGAGTATCCGCAAGGAGTGTTCTCCGTTCGTACCGAACAGTGAAATAGGCAATGCCTGCGCAGACATGATTGAAACTCCGGAGATTCGAGCATCAGAATTCACCGTGCGACCGGTGCATGTCAACGTTCGGTCCGGCATTCCGGCCGGTGCCCGGGTCAACGTTTCGGAAAGTGTCCGGAGCGGGAATTCGCGAGGGTGCGGCGGCGGTGGGCGCGGTGCGGGGG
>NZ_JBCEWQ010000298.1:0-3787 GCF_038448545.1 Streptomyces sp. CLV115 | reverse complement strand
CCCCCGCTGCCCGCCTCGCCCGCCTCGTCGAGGAGTTCCGCGCTCTGCCGGCCGACAGCGACAGGAAACGCGAGATCGTCGCCGAACTGGACGACAACGCGGCCGCGCACCCGTTCCTCGTCTCGGTGGTCGCCGACGCGGGCGAGTACGACCTCGCCCGCACCGAGGCCGCCACGGTCCTGCGCCTGTGGCCCCCGGCCGACCCCGACCTGCGCCACCGCGCGGGCAGGGCCCTGCTGGCGGCGCTGAACGACCCCGAGGAGGATCTGGTGCGCCAGTACGCGGCGATGGCGCTCGGCCCCTACGCCTCGGACGACCCGGCGGTCGCCGAGGCCCTGATGGCCGCCGGAGGGTCCGAGGAGGACCCCCTCGTACGGGCCTGCGCGAGATCCGCTCTGGAAGAGGCCGGCCTCGCCTGACACGCCGCACACCCGGACGGACTTCGGGACAACCGGATCGCGATCCGGAACATCCTCTCTCACAAGCCCCGCGCCACCGGTACGGGACGGTGTACGAGGAGCTGGAGCATGGCCCGAAGTCCCATCCGCCCCATCCGCCCCATGCGCGCGATCCGCCCTTCCGGACTCGGCATCGACTACCCCCGCCGGGGGAAGCGCACTTGGCGCCGCTGGATCCCCTCGTGGCGGCAGGTGCTGAGCGGATTCCTGCTCGGAACCGTCGCGCTGGCCGGCCTGTTCGCCGTGGTGTACGCGTCCGTCGACATCCCGAACGAGAACGACGAGGCGCGCAGACAGGGCACCGTCTACTACTGGGCCGACGGCAGCCGGCTGGTGAGCGTGGGCGCGGTCGACCGGCAGAACGTCACACTCGCCGACATACCCGATTCGGTGGAGAACGCGGTCATCGCCGCCGAGAACGAGACCTTCTACTCCGACCCGGGGGTATCGGCGACGGGCATCGCCCGTGCGGCCGTGAGCATCGTCAAGGGCGGTGAGACCCAGGGCGGTTCCACCATCACCCAGCAGTACGTGAAGAACACCTATCTCAGCCAGAAGCAGTCGGCCACCCGGAAGTTCAAGGAATTCTTCATCTCGCTGAAGCTGAACAACAAGCAGAGCAAGAAGGAGATCCTCCAGGGGTATCTGAACACCAGCTGGTTCGGCCGCGGCGCCTACGGCATCCAGGCAGCGGCGAACGCGTACTACGGAATCCCGGCGAAGGACCTCGACGCCAGTCAGGCGGCGCTGCTCGCCTCCCTGCTCAAGGGGGCGGAGCAGTACGACCCCGCGGGCGGCGGGGGCAACCACGAACGCGCCGTCGCCCGCTGGGGGTGGATCCTCGACCGGCAGGTGGAGACCGGGACGATGACGAAGGCCGAACGGGCCGCGTACCGGAAGTTCCCCGAGCCGAAGCCGGCCACGAAGCCGACCAGCCTCGGCGGCCAGACCGGCTATCTCGTCGACATCGCCAACAAGTACATCAAGAAGCGTTCGGGCCTCACCGACAAGGACCTCTTCCGGGGCGGCTACCGGGTGCACACCACCTTCGACAAGGCCAGGGTGGGGCAGTTGGAGCGGGCCGTGCGCAGTGTGCGCAAGCGGGACCTCGACCCGAAGAAGCGCGCCGAGGACAAGTACGTCGAGGTCGGCGCCGCGTCCGTGCGCGCCGACGGGGCCGTGGTCGCGGTGTACGGCGGAGCCGACGCGATCACCCACTTCGCCAACAACGCCGACACGGCGGGCGTCCCCATCGGCTCGGCCTTCAAGCCCTTCGTGCTGGCCGCAGCCCTTCAGCACGGCGACGGGATCTCTCTCGACAGCGGTTACGACAGTGGGGGGCAGCTGGTCAAGGGCGGCCCGTACACGGCGCTTCCCGCCCAGCCGGGCGCCGGTCCCGGCCGGGCGATGGTCACGGCGCCGACGCCCCTGCGCGATGCGCTGATCAAGTCGTCCAACGCCACCTTCACGCTGCTCGGCAAGGACATCGGGCTGAAGAAGGTGAAGGAACTGGCGCTGTCGGCCGGGCTGCACAAGGAGAGCCTGGCCCGTCTGGACAAGTCCTTTCCCCTCGGTACGTCCACACCGAGCGCCGTCAGGATGGCGGACGCGTACACCGCCTTCAGCAACAAGGGCATGCGGGCCGACCCCTACTCGGTGACCGGGATGACCCGGGACGGCGAGAAGGTCGAGGGCTTCGGGAAGCCCGAGCCCCGGCGCGCGATGGACGCCTCGGTGGCCGACGACGTGAACAACACCCTGGGGATGCTGGCCTGGACGCGGCTGGGGCAGGACGGGAAGTTCGGCACGTTCGCCAGGACCCGGGCTGCCGGCAGCCTCTCGGCGGGTGCGACCGGCGAGGACGACCGGATGAAGTCGGCCTGGTTCATCGGCCAGACCGAAGGACTGACCACGGCCGTCACGATGTTCCGCAACAAGCCGGGCACCCCTCAACTGCTGGGGATGCAGGGGGTGGGCGGTCCCGATTCGGGGCGCGGCAATGTCTTCCCGCTCCGGATCTGGAACGCCTACGTCACAGGGAAGTAGGCCGGCGGCCCGGGGGCGGCCGACGGCCCGGGGCCAAGAACTGACAGCGGCGCGGGGCCAGGCACCGGCAGAGGCACGGGGCCAGGTACCGACAGCGGCGCGCGGGTCCGGAACTGACAGCGGCGCGGGGCCGGAACTGACAGCCGGACAGAGCAGAACTCTGCGCATTGGTCTTGACCAATATCCTATTGTGTGAAGAACTTGGCCGAAGCCGCCACGGAATCTTTACAAGCACCTCCGCTGGAGAGACACGCCCCCATGCGCATATCCGCAACCGCCGCCGCCGCGTCCGCAGTGCTCGGCGGAGCCCTCGTCCTCGGCCTGACGGCCGTCCCGGCCGCACAGGCCACCCCCGCCGCCGATGCCGCGGCCTGCACCACCGACGCCTTCGGAATCGCCGGAAAGTACGGCGAGTTCGTCCTCGGTGACGACGTCCACACCCCCGACGCGGAAGGCGCGGTGGCCGTAGGTGGCAACGCCGACTTCCGCGGCGGCTTCAGCGCCGCCAACGAACTGACGGCCGCCGAGGTCGACGCCCTGCCCGGCCGGGCGTCCCTCGTCGTCCGCGGTGACCTGCTCAACGGCAGTTCCGTCACCGCGGTGATGAAGGGCAACGCGGTCGTCGGCGGCAAGGTCAGCGACCGCGCCCTCGAAATGCACTCCGGCACCTTCAGCAAGAACGCCGGACTGATCGACTTCGACGCCGAGTTCGGCAAGCTCCGGTCCTACTCCGCCGCACTGGCGAAGGAACCGGCGACCAGCGGCACCGAAGTGGAACTGAGCGGCAGCAAGCTCACCCTGGAGGGCGGGAACACCACCCGCAACATCTTCGAGGTGACGGCCGAACAGCTCGAAGGCGCCAAGGACATCTACCTCAAGGTCCCCGCCGGCGCCACCGCGATCGTCAACGTCAGCGGCACGACGTACGACATGGCCAAGGCCGGCACCACCGGATTCTTCCTCTCCGGCGGCCAGGACTACGTACTGGACGACAAGCTCCAGAGCGCCTCCGACGGCAAGGTCCGCGCCCGCCTGCTGTGGAACTTCCCCGACGCCACCGCGGTCACCAAGAGCAGCCAGGCCGCCTGGCCCGGCAGCGTGCTGGCGCCCAAGGCACACCTGGAGCTGGGCACCGGCGCCCCCGTCAACGGCTCGGTGTGGGTCGCCTCGCTGCACGGCTCGGGCGGCGCGGAGACGCACCACTTCCCGTTCACCGGCTGCCTCCCGGAAACCGGCGAGACCCCGCCCCCGGCCACCCCGACCCCGGGCAACACCCCCGGCAC
>NZ_JBCEWQ010000297.1:0-3846 GCF_038448545.1 Streptomyces sp. CLV115 | reverse complement strand
CTCCAACGGCGCCGCCGCCTCCAACAACTGGCGAATCAACGTCCCCAGATCATCACTCGACCCACGCGACTTCGACGACAGACTCGTCAGAACCTGCGCCCCCATGTCGAACTTCATTCAATCCCCCAACCAGGCCGGGCAAACAAATGTGCTGACCATCCCTATCAACTCCGGGTTGCCGAAGGCAATCGAGGACCCCGGACCTGTGGACAGGCTGTGACATGGTCACCGAATAGCCGTCACAGGCAATGAGGTGCGGAAACGGAGCACTTGACCGGAGTACGGAGGATGGGGGCCCTCCCGGTGCGAAGGGGCACCGAGGATCTCCGGCAGATCTTCACGCGGTGCACACGGCCATGAACGACGGCCGACCGCCCGCCGATCCGGTGGATCATCACGAGCCGCCGAGCCGTTTCACCGTCGATTCGATGAACGCGGCCGCTTCCCGCTCGGAGATCTGCACGTGGTCGATGTCGTTGTGCCCGAGCTCGTAGAGCCTGAGGTACTCCGTCGGCTCCCAGCGAAGAGCACGGGTGAAGGCCTCGTCGTGCGTCTTGGCCTCCCTGCCGACGAGACGCCGTCGCAGGATGCCGCGTGGACCGCTGCGCGGGTATCCCTCGCTGATCTTCGCGTAGTACGTGATCCTGCCGGCCGCCCCGGCATCGAGGGCGTCGAGCGTGCTCGGGGCCAGCGTGAGGAACGGCTCGGCGTTGAGATTGGACTCGAACTTCCCGTACGGGATCATCACTCCGTACAGGTCGATGAACTCCTCGATCGAGTAGCCACCGCCCCGCCCGTACATGAGCAGCAACGGCTCGTACGGGTCCGGGAGCTCCGGAAGGGCGACCTCTCTCCCGGCCCGGAGCGCCGCCCAGCGCACGGCGCCCCGGCACGTCCTCGCCGTGGACGGCGTGCCGACGTTGTGCGCCACGTAGTCCTCCAGCTCGGACTCGACCTCCGGATCCAGCCGGAACGCGGGATCGACGAACTCGGTGACGTCGAAGAAGGGCCACTTCTCACCGGCGCCGTACGCCCGGGCCCACAGCGCCGCGCGACGCATGTGCTCCCGCATCAGCAGGGCGCGGGAACGCGAGTGGCCGGCGGCCAGGTCCCAGTCGCCGTACCAGTCGACCGCGCGCAACCGTTCCAGGACCGCGCGTGGCGGCTCAGCGCTCACTCAAGATCAAACCCCTTCAGGTGCGGTTCCTGGGGAACAGCCTTCGCCGCGCCGTCGGCATCGCACGAGCCGCGGGGCGTCCGGGGAACCCGCCGGCGCCCGTCAGCCCATCACCTGGACACCCAATTTCTGCAGCAGCAGCCGGCAGACCTCGCACGGCTCCGTGGTCCTGCCGTGATCGGGGTGCCCTTGGCCACGGATCATCTTGGAGATGATGGCGGATCCCGCGAAGTGCGGCGCGGCTTCGTCGAGAGTGGTCGTGCCGCCGTCGCCCCGCGCCGCGTCGAGCGCCCACAACTGGTCGGACACCAGGGCGGATTCGGCGCAGCGACCGGTGAACGGTCTGTTCACGTCGGCCGGCAGTGTGGCGACGAACGACCGGATCGCCGGATGGAGATCGGCGGTGCCTTCCCCGACCAGGCTGGTATGGCTGACCACCTGGCCGCCGATCAGCAGGGAGGAGGCCACGGCGGGATATTGCTCAGACAAAGAAGTCCTCCGCGTCCAGGGGGTCGGCCCCGATCAGGAACCTGGAAAACGCATCTGCGTCGTTCGCTCCCATGTAATAACCACCGGTGTGGTGGAGAACGAAGAAGCGGCCCTGTTCGTCGATCAGAATGATTCCGTATTCGAGGGACTCGTAACCGATGGGGAAGAGTTCCGTGCCGAGTTCGAAGGCCAGCTCCTTGATGAGCGCGGCGTCGCCGTCGTACCCGAACGTCGGGTTCATGATCCACGCCGATTCCCGGTCGGTGGGATGAACCAGTCGCAGATTGCCGTAGCTGCGGATGGCGCGAACCGCCTGCGGCGTCGGGATCAGGGTCACCCCGTGCTGCTCGGCGTCCTTCAGCCGAATCTGAATCAATTCCTCGGCAGCGTCCCCGATATCACGACTCGGAGACCAGTCGCACGCAGTCAGCCAATCGCGCACTTCGGGTGTCAGCTGTTCATGGTTCACTGTTTGTTCCGTTTCGTGAAACAGGGGTGCTACGAGTGTACTCGAATGCCCAGCTGAGGCAGTACGTGCTCGCAGGTGCGGCAGGGGGGCAGGAATTCATTGTGCACACGGTCGAGTTCCCCTGTGACGCGGTCGCGGAGATCACCGATCTGGCGTGAATGCATCACACCCCCCTCCAGGGCGGCCTTGGCGTCGTCAATGGTGCGAATCGATTTACCGGTGGGGTCGATCTGATGCAATCGATCGCTGATCAGTGAAATCTCGGCGCACTTGCCGTGCCCTATCCCCTTGTTCTTCCCCTGGGCCTCAAGCGTCTTTTCCACGTTCTTCAGGATGTCGTCGAGCACGGCATGCCGCTTCGGGAGCTTCTGGCCGTGCATCTTGGTGGTGCTGCTGTGCGCGGTGATCGTGTTGTCGTGCAGGAAACTTCCGGCACAGCCGGATTCGAGATGGTTCAGGCCGGGGGGTGCCGCTCCGGCCGGAGCCTTCAGCGCGTCGTCGGCGAGAGCGGACGCCTCCCGCTCCAGCAGAGGCAGCTGATCCTTCAGGGGAAGGTGCGAGACGTCCAGGGCGGGTCGCCGGTAGTGCCGCATCTTGTCCGCGCTCTGACCGTGCCAGCTGGGCTGGGGGTCCACGGGCTTGCCGTGCGGCTCGTTGCCCGGGCTGTCGCCACCGGGGTGGTCCGGACCATCGGGGCCATCGGGGCCATCGGGGCCATCGGGGCCGTTCGGGCCGTCGGGGTCGTGGGGGACACCGTCCTCGTGCGGGACACCGTCCTCGTGCGGCAGCGTGTCGTCGGATCCGTGGTGCGGGGCGCCCTCGTCGGTGCCACGGCGTACGCCGTCGTCGGCGTGGCCGTTCGGGGTGTGGTCGTTGTGGTGGGGCGGGGTCGGGTCGTGCGGTCCTCGCGGGCCGTCGCCGTGTCCGCCGCCGTTGTTGTGGTTTCCGGGGCCGTCGTTGTGGCCGCCGTTGTGGGGGCTGGGCGGTTCGTGGCTCGCGGAGGGGCCGTGGCCGAGGTCGTCGGCGTGTCCGCCCGGGAGGTTGTCGCCCGCGTGTCCGCCCGGCAGGTTGTCGGCGGGGTTGCGGGTGCCGGGGAGGTCGTCGGCGAAGCGGCCGGTGTCGCCGAGGTCGCTGCCGAGGTGGATGGCGTTGTCGCCGATGTGGGCCGAGACATCGGCGGTGTGGGCGCCGGCACCGACCAGGGCGGGTTCCCTGACCGGGGTGTCGGGGCGCGGGGTGGTGGGGTCCGTGCCGTCCGGGTGGGCGTTGGGAGAGGGCTCCTTGGGTGCGTCCCCGGCCTTCTGGACGATGTCGCCGTGTTCGTCGAGGAGGTTGCCCTCGTGGTCGAAGTACTGGACGGGTGCGTCGGTGTGGGTGGGGAGCTTGGTGGCGTTCTCGGGCAGGACGGGGACGTCGTCGGGGAACTTGACGTTCCCGTCGGGGAGCTTGATCCCGCCCTCGGGGACGGGTGCGCCCTCGGGGAGGTGGAAGGTGCCGTCGGAGAGTTTGAGGGAGCCTTCGGGAATGGTGATGGCATCGTCGGGGAGTTTGGGGATGTCGATGTTGCCGATGCCTTTGAGGCCCTTGGTGATGTCGCCGATCTTGGAGAGGCCGGTGCCGGCGCCTTTGGCGATGTAGGTCATGGGGTCGATGACCTTGCCGGCCTTGCCGGCGACGGAGAGTACCTTGGCGACGGCTCCGGCTTTGCCGG
>NZ_JBCEWQ010000296.1:0-4149 GCF_038448545.1 Streptomyces sp. CLV115 | reverse complement strand
GGGCGGCTCCGTGAGCGGCCGCCGCGTCACCCCCGGAGACGAGTGAGTTTGATTTTCCAACTGTCATGGCGGCAAGGTAGCGCCAGTGAGTTTGAGATGGCAACCTTGTGGTGATGAGAGCTGCACAGGAACCCCAAGCCCGTACCGCCCCGACGGTCGCGCTGCCCGGCCGGCCCTGCTCGGCCGCCGCCGCGCTGCATGTGGTGGGCGAGAAATGGGCGCTGCTCGCGGTGCGCGAGATCTTCTTCGGCAACCACCGGTTCGACGCGATCGCCCGTAACACCGGCGCGCCCCGGGACCGTCTCGCGGCGCGGCTGCGCTCGCTGGAGCAGGCGGGAGTGGTCGAGCGGCGGCCCTACAACGAGCGCCCGCCGCGGTACGAGTACCACCTGACCGAATCCGGGCGCGATCTCGCGCCGGTGATCCGGGCCCTGCTGGACTGGGGCGACCGGTGGGTGCTGGAGGACCGGCCGGTGGTCATGCTCCACGAGCCGGCCACGGACGCCCGTACGCCCGGGGGTACGCAGCCGCCCGCGCACGCGCACGATCTCGATGCGGCGTGGATCTGCCGCACGTGCGGCGAGGAAGTCGTGATGAACACACTGGCGGTCGACGTCCGCGCCCCGGGGTGGGACCGCGCGGGCCCCAGGGAGCCGGGCCCGTCCGACGTCTGAGTACGAGGCCGATGCCGCGCGGTACACGGCCGGCGGGGCCGCCGGAAGACACGATCAGCCGGCGGAGGGCGGCAGACAAGGATCAGCCGGCAGAGACCGGCAGAGAGCAGCCGGCAGGGATCGGCCGGCGGAGATCATCTGGCGGAGACCGGCCGACGGGCCGATGGATCAGTACCGCTCGACGAGGTGCTCCCGGCCCGCCGGGGGTTCGTACGGCTCGGGCCAGAAGTCGGTGATCCCACTGATCCGCCCCGTCGCGTCGAACACGAAGAAGTGGACGGCGGGCAGCTCCTCGGCGCCGACCGTGAAGCGCGTACGGACGGCTGCCTGCCGCCCCTTACCATCGGCCACCACGCGCTCGACGAGGACCCGCCACTCCCCGGGGTACTCCCGGTTGAACCGCACGTACCGCTCCTTCCCGCGAATGCGTTCGCGGGTCTGCGGCAGGTCGTACAACACTTCCTCGGCGAGCGTCGCGGCAAAGGCGTCCCAGTCGCGGGCGTCGGCCGCGCTCCAGTACGTCTCCACCACGGCGCGCAGATCGGCAGTCGTTGTCATGGTTCCGAGTCTGGACCCCACCACTGACAATCGGCTGCTGTTCAGGAATCGGCTGCCCTCGACGCCTTGATGGAGTACATCAGCGGGATGCGCGGCCGGTCCGCCGGGAAGCGGTAGAAGCCGTCGCTCTGCCGTTGCAGCGTCGGGAAGCGGGCGAAGAGCGAGGCGTCGTGCTCGTGCAGGAACTCGATCCGCAGCCCGGCGGCGGCCAGTGCCGACACCACGTCACCGATCGGGTGCTGCCATTCGACGCTGCGGTTGTGGACGGTGGGCGCGTCGAAGTCCGCGTACGTGCCCGGCGTCTCGTCCACCCATGCGTCGCGGCTGAAGTAGTCGTGCTCGACCTTCGTCCCGGTGGCGTCGTCGAGGCAGTCCGTCATCGGATGGAATTCCGCGAGGTAGAGGAATCCGCCGGGCGCCACGAGCGATGCGGCGGTCTCGGCCCAGCGGCGGGTGTCGGGCAGCCAGTTCAGCGCGCCGATGCCGGTGTAGACGATGTCGTACGACGAGTCGGGGACGGCTTCCGCGGCGTCGTGGACGTCGGCCGCGACGAACGCCGCCCGGTCCTGGCCGAACCCGAGCTCGCGGGCCAGGGCGCGCGCGGTCTCGACGGCCGGTTCGGAGAAGTCCAGCCCGACGACCTGTGCGGCGCCGTGCCGGGCCCAGGAGAGGGTGTCGACGCCGATGTGGCACTGGAGGTGCAACAGCGACTTGCCCGTGACGTCCCCGACCTCGGCGAGTTCGAAATCGCGCAGGGCGTCCTTCCCGGCGCGGAACGATTCGAGGTCGTAGAAGTCGCTCGTGGCGTGTATCGGGACGCGCTCGTCCCAGTGCGCACGGTTTGCCTCGCGCCAGTCGGCAGGGGTCGGTACATGCATGCCCGGAGGTTATCCACAGGCTGAGGACGAAGCGAACGGATTGTCGGCGTTCCGACGCAGAATGGGGGACATGACTGAGACCACTGGCTCGACGACGGCCCCTTCCGCCCAGGACCCCGCTGCCGCGACGGCGGCCGCTTCCACACCGGAGTGGGAGCAGCGCTTCCGGGCGCCACGGGTGTCGTTGCCCTCCTGGGCGGAGGACGCCCCCCACCGTTCGCTGTTCGTCTCCAACGCCACGGGCACGTACGAGCTGTACGCGTGGGACCGCGCCACCGGCGAGCAGCGCCAGGTGACCGACCGGCCGAACGGCACGACGGACGGGTTGCTGACGCCCGACGGTGAGTCGGTCTGGTGGTTCAACGACACCGACGGCGACGAATTCGGGGTGTGGATGCGCCAGCCGTTCCACGGCGGCCAGGACGGGAAGTCGGGTGACGAGCCGGCCACACCTGGGCTCGGCGCCTCGTATCCGGCCGGGCTCGCGATCGGGCGGGACGGCACGGCGGTGGTCGGCCGCTCGACCGACGACGACGGCACGACGGTCCATGTCGTGCGGCCCGGTACGGCTCCCGTGGAGATCTACCGCCACCGCGAGTCGGCGGGCGTCGGTGACCTCAGCCATGACGGGACGCTGATCGCCCTGGAGCACACCGAGCACGGCGACGCGATGCACTCCGCGCTGCGCGTGGTGCGGCCGGACGGGACGACGGTCGGTGAGCTGGACGACACCGAGGGGGGCACGAAGGAGCTGGGCCTGTCCGTGCTGGGCTTCGCGCCCGTGGCCGGGGATCCGCGGCTCCTGGTCGGGCACCAGCGGCGGGGCCGCTGGGAGCCGATGATCTGGGATCCGGTGTCCGGCGCGGAGACGGAGCTCGCGATCGATCTGCCCGGCGATGTGGTCGCCGAGTGGTATCCGGACGCCTCCGCGCTGCTGGTCATGCACGAGTTCGAGGCCCGCAGCGAGCTGTGGCGGTACGAGCCGGAGGCGGGCGGCGCGCCCGTCCGGGTGGAGACCCCCGCGGGTTCGGTGTCGGGTGCCACGGCCCGGCCGGACGGCACGGTGGAGTACCTGTGGTCCTCGGCCGCGCAGCCGCCCGTCGTCCGCTCGACATCGGGTGCGGTGGTGCTCGATCCGCCCGGCTCGAAGGCGCCGGCGTCCGTTCCGGTGGAGGACGTGTGGGTGGACGGGCCCGGGGGCCGCGTCCACGCTCTCGTCCAGCGGCCGGCCGCTCCGGCGGAGGGGCCGTTCCCCACCGTCTTCGAGATCCACGGCGGTCCGACCTGGCACGACAGCGACGCGTTCGCCTCCGGCCCCGCCGCCTGGGTGGACCACGGCTACGCGGTCGTACGGGTCAACTACCGCGGTTCCACCGGGTACGGCCGCGCCTGGACGGACGCGCTCAAGCACCGGGTCGGCCTGATCGAGCTGGAGGACATCGCCGCGGTACGGGAGTGGGCGGTGAAGTCCGGTCTCGCGGACCCGGAGAAGCTGGTTCTGGCGGGCGGCTCCTGGGGCGGCTATCTGACCCTGCTCGGTCTCGGTACGCAGCCGGACGACTGGGCTCTCGGCCTGGCGGCGGTCCCGGTCGCCGACTACGTCACGGCGTACCACGACGAGATGGAGAACCTGAAGGCGATGGACCGCACGCTGCTGGGCGGCACGCCGGAGGAGGTCCCCGAGCGCTTCGAGGCGTCGTCCCCGCTGACGTACGTAGACGCGGTCCGGGCGCCGGTCTACATCTCGGCGGGCGTCAACGACCCGCGCTGCCCGATCCGCCAGGTCGAGAACTACGTCGACCGGCTGAAGGACCGCGCCGCGGTGCACGAGGTGTACCGGTACGACGCGGGACACGGTTCGCTCGTCGTGGAGGAGCGGATCAAGCAGGTCCGGCTGGAACTGGACTTCGCCCGCCGCCACCTGACCACGGGGACGGACCCGTCCGCCGCGTAACGGGCGGACCGACGGGCCCCGGCTCCGTCCCGTGCGGGAGCGGGGGCGGCCCCCGCACGGGAGCGGGGGCAAGGGAGCGGGGCGC
>NZ_JBCEWQ010000295.1:0-4264 GCF_038448545.1 Streptomyces sp. CLV115 | reverse complement strand
CGCCGCCCCACCGCCGTCCAGGCCATCCGCGAAGCCGACGGCCCCGCGCTCGTCGTCACCTCCGACCCCACCGTCTGGGCCGAGACCAAGGACGCCCGAGCCAAGCTCGGCCCGGTCCTCGTCTACGACCCGGGCCACCTCTGCGACACCCCGGCCCGCCTGCACTGGTCCCCCACCGCGGGCTGCGAGAAGCCCGACACGGCCGCCGCCCGCTCGGCCGCTCTCCTCGCCCCGGTCCGTCCGCAGGCCCGGATCGACGCGGCGACCGCCGACACGGCGGAAACGCTCCTCCAGTGCTGGCTGCACGCCGCCGCCACAGACGGCCGGCCCTTCCGCCAGGTCCACCGCTGGGCCCTCGGCGGCAGCGCCCACGAACCGGTACGCCTGCTCCGCACCCACCCCAAAGCGGCCTCCGGACTGGCCGGCCTGCTGGAATCGGCACTGACCGCACACCCCGAACGCCGGGAAATGGCACAGGAGCTGACGGTACGGGCCTTCGGCGCACTCTCGTCGGTGCACATCCGCGAGGCCTGCACACCGAACCGGGCCGATTCGCTCGCGCTGGAATCATTCGCGGGCGAGGGGGGCACCCTCTATGTGGTGGGTGAGCCGATCGAGGACCCACGCTCAGGTCCGGGAGCAATGCCCCTGCTCACGGCACTCACCGCACACGTGGTCGAGCACGGCCGCCGCATGGCCGCACGGTCGACCGACGGTCGGCTCGACCCACCAATGACGCTGGTGCTCGACGACATCGCCGCGGTGGCCCCGCTCCCCCGCCTCCCGGAACTGCTGGCGAACGGCCGGGCCACGGGCCTGCCGACCCTGGCCCTCCTCCGTTCACGGGAACAGGCCCGCGCCCGCTGGCCCCAGGGAGTATGACCCGCCCGCGCCGGGACGGATCCACCCACCCGGCACACCGTCAGGGGTTGTTCAGGTAGGCGAGGACGGCGAGGACGCGGCGGTTGCCGTCGTCGTCATCGGTGATGCCGAGCTTGCCGAACATGGAGGTGGTGTACTTCCCGATCGCGCTCTCGCTGAGGAAGAGCCGCCTGCCGATGGCCTGGTTGGACAGCCCCTCGGCCATGAGACCGAGCACGGAGTGCTCGCGTTCGGTCAGCCCCTCCAACCGCCGGTTCGAGGACCCGCTGGAAAGCAGCTTGGCGATGACGGCCGGATCCATCGCGGTCCCGCCACCCGCGACGCGTTCCAGCGCGTCGATGAACTGGTCGGCATCGAACACGCTCTCCTTGAGGAAGTAGCCGATGCCACCGGCGCCGTCGGCCAACAGCTCACGGGCATAGAGCTGTTCCACGTACTGGGAGAGGATCAGGACCGGAAGTCCGGGCAGTTCACGGCGCGCGGCCAGGGCCGCCCGCAGGCCCTCGTCCGACTGGGTCGGCGGCATACGGATGTCGACGACGGCCACGTCCGGCCGCCGTTCCAGCAGCGCGTCGAGCGTCTCCGGCCCGGTGGTCGCCGTCGCCACCACCTGGTGCCCGTACGCCTCGATCAGGCGGACCATTCCGTCCCGCAGAAGGTAGAGATCCTCGGCTACCACGATTCGCATGGCACCACTATCCTCGCGCGGGTCGGACCGCCTGCCGGGCTGCTGATCTCCAGGGTGCCGTCGAAGACCACGAGGCGTTGCCGCAGCCCCGCGAGTCCACCGCCGTCGCTCACGGCGGCTCCACCCCGGCCGTCGTCCTCGACATCGACGACCAGACGGGCACCGTCCCGGACCATGGAGATCCGGGCCCGGGCCGCACGGGCGTGCTTGACCGCGTTGGTCATCAGCTCGGCGATCCCGAAGTAGAGGGCGGACTCGATCGGCGGCTCCGGGCGCAACCGGAGGTCGGCGATCACATCGGTTTCGAGCGGGCTGTCCAGGGCGAACGCGCGAACGGCCTCGACCAGCCCCCGGTCGTTCAGCACCGGCGGGTTGATGCCCCGGACCAGTTCACGGAGCTCGGTCAGCGATGTGGCGGCACCCGCCCGTGCCGCCCGCATCAGTGCCCTGGCCTGTTCGGGATCGGTTTCCATCAGCTTCTCCGCCGTCGCCAGGGAGAGCCCGAGCGCGACCAGCCGGGCCTGCGCCCCGTCGTGCAGATCCCGTTCGATCCGGCGGATCTCGGCGGCCTGCGCGACCGTCGTATCGGCACGCTGGGCCGTCAGCTCCGCCACCCGGTCCGCCAGCAGCATCGCGGGCGATGCCCGCAGGAAGCGGACGGCCACCGGCTCGACGCACCGCCAGGCGTACGGGGCACCGGCGACCGCCACGGCCAGGCCGGCCACCCCGACGACACGTGCGGCGGCCCCGGGCCCGCCGAGCCCGACGACCGCGGCGGCCAGCCCGGCCGGCGGGAGCGCCGCGACCACACCCGCGGTGAACGGCACCACGGCCAGGAATCGCAGGTCACGCCAGTTGGCGGGGTCCTTCCAACGGACCCGCCACTTCAGGTCCATGACAGCGTCACGTCTGCTGCGCTCGTAACCGAAGCCGTTCCACCAGTACCCGGTGGACAACTGCGTCACCGTCCCGGCCTGCCGGTAGCCGGACGGAACGACGGTGCCGGTCCACCTCTCGACGAGGAAGCGGACCGCACGGCAGACGGGGCGGGAGAGCGCGAACGTCCCCACGCACACCAGCACCACCGGCAACAGCCACGACCACGGGTTCGACGCCCCCCACCGGATGCCCAGCGCCACCGAGGCGGCCCACACCGCCGGCACCAGCATGCTGACGACCGCCACGGCACACGCCCGTACGAAACCCACCCCGGCGCGCACCGGCCACGAACCCGACTGCCTCATGGCTCTTCCTCCGCTTCCCCTTCGGTGTTCCCACTGTGCACCGCACGGAGCCCGCGACCGCCCCGGTCGGCCAAGGAGTGGGTCTGGCCCCACCCACCCGTGGGCCCAGACGCATACCGGGCCGGCCGGACGCTTCGTAGCGTCGCTGAACATGGAAACCGACAAGCTCACGGCGGACACGGCAACCGGCCGGAACAGCACGACCGGGCCGGCCCCCTTCGACGGTCCCCGCACCCGGGAAGCCCTCGGCACGGTACGGAACGGCTTCAAGCTCTACGGCGCACTCGGTGCCACCGCCCTCCTGGCGGTCGCCGCGGTGGCGGCCGGCGGCCACCCGGTCAACACCTTCATGTGGGTACGGGCGGCGCTGCTGCCCCTGACCGCCGTGCTGCTCCACCGGATGACCGTCTCCGCCTCCCGGGGATCCCGGCGGGCCTTCGAGCGCGTGCGCTCCGTCTGCGTCGTCATGCCGATCGCGATCGTCGGCGTCGACCTGGTCCCGGGGGTCTGCCCACTCTGGTACGCCGTGGTGCAGACCGTCTGCATGCTGCCCGTCGTCCGGGTCGCGTTCCGCACCAGAAGCCCCGAACTGCGCGCCGCCTTCCCCGGGGCACGCTGAGACACCCCGCCCGACGCCCGACGCCGGACGCCCGACGCCTGACGCACACCGACACCGACGCCGCACGCCGCGTGCCCCGGCCGCAGGCCCGGGGCCTACGCCTCCCGCCCCACCGCGTACTCGATCTCCCGGGCGGACGGGTCTCCCGGCACGGGCACCGAACGCCCGGTCGCCGAGAATCCGATCCGCCGGTAGAACGCCGCAGCCCTCGGGTTGTCCTCGTGCACATACAGCCGCACGCGCTCGATCCGCGGCGCCGCCAGCGACCAGGCCCAGTCCGTCCCGGCCCGGAACAGCTCCTCGGCCAGACCCGCGCCCCGCGCCCCGGGCCGTACGAACACACCGACCACATGCGCCTGGTGTACGTCGACCGCTTCCCCGAACCGCACCTCGGCGTCCGGCCGTTCGATCAGCACGGTGACCCCGCCGTCCCACCGCCCGTCCGGTGCGACGGCGACGAACTGCCGGACGTCACCGCCGCCGGCCGCGGACGCGCCGAGTGCCCGGTCCTGCCAGAACTCGTCGGAGTGGGCAACGCCCTGCTCGTACGTCTCCAGAAACGCCACCGGCGCGGCCGGATCCCGCAGGGCGGCCAGCCGCAACTCCTTGACCAGGGGCCATTCATCGGCGCGCACGGCTCGAATCACATGTTCCATCCGCCGATCCTGCCCCTGCCACCGGACCTGCGCAAACGACTTCAAGGGGGTGAACGCAGAAAAGCCCCGTGTCCACAAGGACACGGGGCTTTCCCGTAAAAGGAGTTCGGCGGCGTCCTACTCTCCCACAGGGTCCCCCCTGCAGTACCATCGGCGCTGAAAGGCTTAGCTTCCG
>NZ_JBCEWQ010000294.1:0-4418 GCF_038448545.1 Streptomyces sp. CLV115 | reverse complement strand
CGGCCACCCCCCGCACCACTTCGGACACCAGCCACCCCATCTGCTCGACACTCCCGCCCGGCACCGGACAGCGACGCCCGTCGCAACGCGGGACGCGACGGCCGCCCGCACGGTTGCACGAGCCGCCCCGGCTACACCCCGGCCACCGGAACACCCGGCGGACCCGGTACGACGGGGACCAGCACCACCGTCACGTTGTCGTGCCCGCCCGCCTCCAGGGCGTACCCCACCAGCGACCGCGCCTCCTCCGGAACACCGCCACCGGCCGGACGACGGCCGAGCACCTCCCGCAACGCGGCCGCGCCGGGCAGATACCGCCACAGCCCGTCGGTGCACAGCAGCAGCCGGCCCGGCACCGAGGGCCGGTAGCTCCGCACCCGCGGCGCCGGATCACCGGCGTCGGCCCCCAACCACGCGGAGAGCGCCCCGTGCTCGCCCGTGTCGTCCTCGGTCAGCGCCCGCCCCGGCCCCTGATCGGGCAGCCAGTAGGCACGGCTGTCACCGATCCAGGCGCTCCAGACACCCTCGGGGCCCGCGACACCGGCGACGAACGTACAGGCGGGCGCGGCCGCCACCGACTCCGCGAGACCGACGACGGCGCGCCCCGCCCGCACGGCCGCGTCGCCGAGCGCGTACTCCGGCAGCGCCCCCTCCCGCAACCCGGCCACCAGCACGTTCAGCCCGACCCCGGCCGCGACCCGGGCCGCCCGCTCCGACCGCGGCGACATGGAGACCCCGTCGCAGACGACCGCGGCCGTCCATTCGCCGACCGTGGCCAGCGCCATCGCGTCCGCGTTGACACCCCGGTGCCGGCCCCGGTCACTGACCCCCGCCGCACCACTGCCCGTCGTGATCTCGACCCGCGAACGGAACGACGGCTGGGCGCCACCGCAGTCCCAGCAACAACCGTCGGGAGCGACCGTCCCGCCGCACAGGACACACTTCGTGATCTCGCTCATCAGCCGCGCATTCTGCCAGAGCGGCTGTCAGTGGCCCCGCGTACCGTTCGGCCATGCCGGACACCGAACGGGACGAGCCCGCAACCGAGTTCCACCCCACTCCTCACCCATGGCGTGAACTGCTCCAACGCTGGAGCGACGAATGGCTCGACCCCGTCCTGCACGAGCAGGAGCGCTCCGAGCCCTTTCCGGACGCGGTGCGGGCGGCCCGATGGCTGGGATCGGCGGGAGCGACACCGCAGGAGCTCTCGGCGCTCGAAGCACGGCTCGGCGCCGTACTCCCGCCCAGCTACCGCGAGTTCCTGCGGACCAGCGACGGATGGCTCGACACCACGAGCGAGATCCGGCGGCTCCTTCCCGTACGAGAGATCGGCTGGCTCAGGGACCTCGACCCGGAGCTGATCGAGAGCTGGACCGGCGGAAGGGAACCGGACGGCCTCCCCGACGAGCAGTACTTCGTCTACGGCGACCAGCAGGAACCCTGGACCATCCGGACCGAGTACCTGAACGACCTGCTCAAGATCAGCCACACCCCCGGGGCACTGGACGTCTACCTGCTCAACCCCCGCGTCGTCACCCCCGACGGCGAGTGGGAGGCCTGGTACTTCGCCCACTGGCTGCCCGGAGCGGTCCGCCACCGCTCCTTCCGCGACCTCATGCACGACGAGTACCACCGCTTCCGCGGCGACCCGAAGTGACCACCCGCCCCGAAGGAGTCCGCTCAGCCGTGCGAGAACCCGCCTGCGGTCCGCCCACCGCGTACGGCAGCATGGACACATGTCCGTACTGACGCGCGACGAAGCGCAGACCCGAGCCCAGTTCCTCGACGTACACCGGTACACGATCGACCTCGATCTCACCGCAGGGGAGGAGACCTTCGACTCCCGCACCGTCATCCAGTTCACCGCCGCCGCGGCCGGAGACACCTTCGTCGAACTCAAGCCGGCCACTCTGCGCTCGATCAGCCTCGACGGACAGCCCCTGGACCCCGCCGACCTCGTCGAGAACCGTTTCCCCCTCACCGCACTCACCCCCGGCACCCACGAACTGCGCGTCGACGCCGCCATGCGCTACTCCCGCACCGGCGAAGGCATGCACCGCTTCACCGACCCGACCGACGGCGAGACCTACGTCTACACCCAGCTCTTCATGGAAGACGTCCAGCGCGTCTTCGCCGCGTTCGACCAGCCCGACCTCAAGTCCGTCTTCGCGCTCACCGTCACCGCCCCCGAGGGCTGGACCGTCCTCGGCAACAGCGTCGCCGAACACCGCGGCGACGGCCACTGGACCCTGGCCCCCACCCCGCTCATCTCCACCTACCTCGTCGCCGTCGCCGCCGGCCCCTGGCACTCCGTGACCACCGAACACGCCGGACTGCCCTTCGGTATCCACTGCCGCCGCTCCCTGGCCCCGTACCTCGACACGGACGCCGACGAGATCCTCGACATCACCCGGGCCTGCTTCGACCGCTTCCACGAGAAGTTCGACGAGCCCTACCCCTTCGACTCCTACGACCAGGCGTTCGTCCCCGAGTTCAACGCGGGCGCCATGGAGAACCCCGGACTCGTCACCTTCCGCGACGAATTCGTCTACCGCTCCGCCGTCACCGACACCGAACGCCAGACCCGGGGCATGGTCATCGCCCACGAGATGGCCCACATGTGGTTCGGCGACCTCGTCACCCTCGCCTGGTGGGACGACATCTGGCTCAACGAGTCCTTCGCCGAGTACATGGGCTACCAGACCCTCGCCGAAGCCACCCGCTTCACCGACACCTGGGTCGACTTCGGCGTGGCCCGCAAGGGCTGGGGCTACGACGCCGACCAGCGCCCCTCCACCCACCCCGTCGCACCCGACCCGGACGCCGTCCCCGACACCGCGTCCGCGATGCTCAACTTCGACGGCATCTCCTACGCCAAGGGCGCCTCCGCCCTGCGCCAACTCGTCGCCTGGCTCGGCGAGAAGGACTTCCTGGCCGGCATCAACACCCACTTCGCCCGCCACAAATTCGCCAACGCCACCCTCGCCGACTTCATCGACAACCTCGCATCCGCCACCGACCGCGACGTCCACGCCTGGGCCGAGGCCTGGCTGCGCACCACCGGCGTCGACACCCTCACCCCCCGCGTCCAGGAGTCCGACGGCACCTGGACCCTCGCCGTCGACCACAACGGCAGCCGCCCCCACCGCATCGCCGTCGGCGCCTACGACCAGGCCCCGGACACCGCCACCGGCACCGAACGGCTCGTCCTGCGCGAACGGTTCGAGATCGACGTCCCCCACCACGGCACCCCCGGCACCCGCCCCGGCAACCGCCCCGCACTCCTCGTCCTCAACGACGGCGACCTCAGCTACGCCAAGGTCCGCCTCGACACCCGGTCCTGGGAATCCGTCGTCACCGGCCTCTCCGGCGTCCCCGACGCCCTGACCCGCGCCGTCATCTGGAACACCGCCCGCGACATGGTCCGCGACGGCGAACTGGCCCCCGCCACCTACCTCGAAGCAGCCCGCACCCACCTGCCGCACGAGACCGACCTCGCCCTCGCCCAGGGAGTACTCGCCTTCGCCGCCACCCACGTGGCGGACCGCTACGCGAGCCTTGAGGACCGCCCCGCGGCCCTCGCCACCCTCACCGCCCTGTGCCGCGACCTCATCCGCCGCACCGAGGACGGCCACAACCCCGGCCTGCGCCTCGTCGCCGTACGCCACCTCATCGACGCCGCCACCCAGCCCGACACCATCCAGGACTGGCTCACCAACGGCACCGTCCCCGGCGGACCCGAACTCGACCCCGAACTGCGCTGGCGCATCCTCACCCGCCTCGCCGTCCTCGGCGCCGTCGACGAGACCACCATCGCCGCCGAACTCGAACAGGACCCCAGCGCCACCGGACAGGAAGGCGCCGCACGCTGCCGCGCCGCCCTCCCCACCCCCGACGCCAAGGCCGCCGCCTGGCAGGCCATGTTCAGCGACGACAGCCTCTCCAACTACCTCTTCACCGCCGTC
The DNA here is from genome assembly GCF_038448545.1 of Streptomyces sp. CLV115. Lineage (NCBI taxonomy): Bacteria > Bacillati > Actinomycetota > Actinomycetes > Kitasatosporales > Streptomycetaceae > Streptomyces > Streptomyces sp. CLV115. Next base: position 453 of record NZ_JBCEWQ010000294.1, on the reverse strand, counting down.
GCCCAGGGCTTCTGGCAGCCCGAACAGGCCGACCTCGTACAGGACTACGTACCCCGCTACTACCCCGAGGCCGCCGCACTCGCCGCCCGCCGTGGCCCCGCCATCGCGGACGCCGCCGGACGCTACGCCTTCCCGGCCTGCGCCGTCGACGCCCAGAACCTCCACCTCGGCGAACAGGCCCTCGACGACCACGCCCTCATCCCCGCCCTGCACCGCAGGCTCACCGACCAGATCGACGACCTGCGCCGCGCCCTCGACGTACGCAAGGCCCACTGACCCACCGACCCACCGACCGCGGAATCACCGACCCACAGGGCCACCGACCCGCACCCGCACCACCCGTGCCGGGCGCCCCCACCACAGGGGACGCCGGGCACACCCGTATCCCGAGCCACACCCATACCACCGGAACTCCCCGCAACGCCCCACACCCCACCACCCGTCCCCCTTTCG
>NZ_JBCEWQ010000293.1:0-4490 GCF_038448545.1 Streptomyces sp. CLV115 | reverse complement strand
CCGCCCGCCCGCCTGCACATGTGCCTGCCTGCCCGCCGGTCTGCCCACGTGCCCGTCCGCCCGCCTGCTCGTGTGCCTGCCTGCCCGCCCGAGGGCCCGCCGTCTGCCGATGTGCTCGTCCGCCCGCCCGGCGACTTGCCCGTCCGCCCGTCCGCCCATGAGCGCGTCCGCCCGCCCGGCGACCTGCCCGGATCCCGTTCCGGTCAGGCGTCCCCCGCCCGTCCGCCCGCCAGGTGCTCCCGCAGCCGGTCGAGGAAGACCCGCTGTCCGGTGACCAGCCGTTCCGCCGCCTCCCGGGGCGTGCACCAGGCGAACCGGTCGACCTCCGGGAACTCCCGCCACACCCCCGACCCCTTCGGCCACTCCATGCCGAACGTGCCCGGAACGGCAGTCGCGGCATCGAGATCCGCCTCCAGCGCCCACACCGTCACGGTCTTGCCGCCCGACTGACGTGCCTCGCCCAGCGCGACCCACGCACCGTCCGGCGCCGGACGCCCGAACTCCTCCCCGAACTCACGCCGGGCGGCGGCCGCCGGCGCCTCCTCGGGGCCGTACTCCCCCTTGGGGATCGACCAGGCCGCACTCTCGCGACCCGCCCAGAACGGGCCGCCCATGTGCCCGATGAGCACCTCGAATTCCGCCTCGCCGGACCGTCGGAACAGGAGAAGACCCGCACTGCGCCTGGTGCGCTTCTGGGATGGCATGCCGTCAAGTCTGCGTCCCGGCCCGGGCACACCACCGCCGACGACACCCCTTTCACGCTGATCATTGCCGTCATCGAGCCGACGCGTCCTGTTCGCCGCGAGGTTCCCGACGCCCCCTGGTGCGCCCCCGCGCGCGCGGCCATGCTGTCCGCCGACAGCGCCTGCGCCCGGGCACCGGGCCACGCAACCATCGGGAACCCAGGAGGACTTGTGGGCCTTGGCACAGTCGGCGGCACGGCCGGACCGCGCGTGAGGACGGAACGGGGACACGGGACGGTCGCACGCCCGCTCGTACTGCTCGCGACGGTGACCGCTCTGACCGTCGGCGCGATCTCTCCCGCACTCGCCGATTCGACCCCCGATCCCCGACCCCGCACCTCTGCCGAGATCCTCAGACCGGTCGCGCCACCACCCGCGAGCAACCCGGCGGGGCGGACCGGAGCGGTCGCGGACGGCGACGGCATCGAGACGACACGGACCTCCCGCCCGGTCGCCCCCGGGGTCCGCCTCAGCTCGTACGACCGGCTGGAGTCCGACAAGTGGCTGCGGGTCGACAACCTCTCGGTCGACCTGGCCGGCAGCGGCATACGCGCCGACTACCTCTCCTCCGGCAAGGTCTCCGAACGGCACACCGTCTCCGAACTCGCCGCCGGACACGACGCGGGCCGCGGACGGCGCACCGTCGCCGCGATCAACGCCGACTTCTTCGACATCAACCAGACCGGCGCTCCCGAGGGGATCGGCATCAAGGACGGGGCCACCGTCCAGTCGCCGGCACCCGGCATCAACCGTGCCGTCGGCATCGGCCCCGACAGCGCGGGCCGCATCCTGAACCTGTACTTCGAGGGCACGCTCACACTGCCCGCCGGGCAGCGGCCGCTCGCCGCGTACAACGCCGCCAACGTGCCGGCCGGCGGAATCGGCGCGTACTCCTCCGCCTGGGGCACCGCCGACCGCGCCCTGACCGTGGACAGCGCCACCCCGGTCGCCGAAGTGCTCGTACGCGACGGCAAGGTCGTATCCGTCTCGCCCGCGCCCGGTTCGGGGGCCGTCCCCGAAGGCGCCACCGTCCTGGTCGGCCGTGAGGCCGGCGCCGTCGCACTCGGCGCGCTGAAGCCCGGCGACCCGGTGTCCCTGACCTACCGGGCACGCACCGACAGCGGGGCCGTGCCGCGCACCGCCGTCGGCGGTCGGGAACTCCTCGTCGTCGACGGAGTCGCGCAGAACCACGACGGCGAGGGCAACAACACCGCCGCACCCCGCACCGCCGTCGGTTTCTCCAAGGACGGCCGGACGATGCAGATACTCACCGTCGACGGACGGCAGGCCGACAGCGGCGGCGTCACCCTCACCGAACTCGCCCTGATGATGCGGCGCGCCGGCTCGTACAGCGCACTCAACCTGGACGGCGGCGGATCGTCGACCCTCGTCGCCCGCCGGCCCGGCAGCGACGCGCTCCGGGTGGAGAACAGCCCGTCCGACGGCAGTGAACGCACCGTTCCCAACGGCCTGGCCCTCACCGCCCCCGACGGCAGCGGACGGCTGAAGGGCTACTGGGTGCAGCCCCGCACGCCCGCCGACGCCGCACCCGGTGTCGACCCGGTCAAGGGCGGTCACCCCGACCGGGTCTTCCCTGGTCTCACCCGACGCCTCACCGCGACCGGATACGACGAGACGTACGGCCCCGCACAGGGCACCCCGCGCTGGCGCACCGCACACGGTTCGGTCGGCGAGGTCGACAGCAGCGGGCTCTTCACCGCGCGCCGCAGCGGCACCACCGACGTACGCGCCGAACACGGGCCGGCGCGCGGAAGCACGTCACTGACCGTCCTCGACGAGCTGGCCCGGATCGAGCCCACCACCCAGCGGGTGGGTCTCGCCGACGCCGGGGCGGCCGGCACCTTCGGCATCGTCGGGCTCGACGCCCACGGCACCAGCGCCCCCGTCGAACCGCGCGACATCGAACTCGACTACGACCACACCCTCTTCGACATCCGCGACGACGGGCAGGGCTCGTTCACCGTCTCCTCACGCACCGGCTCCGGCGCCGGACGGATCAAGGCGACCGTCGCGGGCACCACCACCGTCCTCGCCGTCAGCGTCGGCCTCACCGAGCAGGCCGTCTCCACCTTCGACGACGCCGGGTCCTGGAAATTCAGCCAGGCCCGCGCGGACGGATCGCTGACGGCCACCCCCGACGGCCACACCGGCACCGGACTGAGGCTCGACTACGACTTCACCCGCTCCACCGCCACCCGCGCCGCCTACGCCGCCCCGCCCCAGCCGGTCACCGTGCCCGGCCAGCCCCAGTCGTTCAAGCTGTGGATCAAGGGCGACGGCCGGGGTGCCTGGCCCACCCTGCACCTCAAGGACGCCGCCGGCTCCGACCAGCTGCTGCGCGGACCGTACGTCACCTGGAACGGCTGGCGGCAGGTCACCTTCGCCGTACCGGCGGGAGCCGCCATGCCGCTCGCGGTGTCCCGCTTCTACCTCGCGGAGACCGCGGCGGACAAGCAGTACACGGGCGGGATCGTGATCGACGACCTCACCGCCCAGGTCCCGCCCACCGTCGAGCTGCCCGAACGGGCCGCCCCCGCCGACCCGCTGATCGACCCGGCGGCCGTGACCGGGCGCAGGGACTGGCGGTTCGCGGTGATGTCCGACGCACAGTTCGTCGCCCGCGACCCGGACAGCCCGATCGTCGCCCAGGCCCGGCGCACCCTGCGCGAGATCAAGGCGGCGGAGCCGGACTTCCTGGTCGTCAACGGCGACCTCGTCGACGAGGGATCGCCCGCGGACCTGGCCTTCGCACGCCGCGTCCTCACAGAGGAGCTCGGCGACTCGCTGCCCTGGTACTACGTACCGGGCAACCACGAGGTGATGGGGGGCCGGATCGACAACTTCATCACCGAATTCGGGCCCGCCCGGCGGACGTTCGACCACAAGGGCACCCGTGTCATCACCCTCGACACCTCCAGCCTCAGCCTGCGCGGCGGCGGCTTCGCCCAGATCAAGCAGTTCCGCGACCAGCTGGACGCGGCGGCGAAGGACCGGACCGTCGATTCGCTGATGCTCATCGAGCACGTGCCGCCGCGCGATCCGACCGTGCAGCAGGGCAGCCGGCTGGGGGACCGCAAGGAGGCGGCCCTGGTCGAACAGTGGCTCGCCGACTTCCGCCGTACGACGGGCAAGGGCGCGGCCTTCATCGGCAGTCACGTCGGGGTCTTCCATGCCTCGCACGTCGACGGAGTGCCGTATCTGATCAACGGCAACTCCGGCAAGGCACCGGCCGGCCCCGCGGACGAAGGCGGCTTCACCGGCTGGTCGCTGATCGGCGCCGACCGGATCGGCCACGGAGCGCAGGCCGCGGCACGGCAACGGCCGTGGCAGGGCGGACCCGACTGGATCTCCGCGCAGACCCGCGCACACGTGGACGCGCTGAGGATTGACGCACCCGCCGTGCTCGGCACCGGAAGCCGCACGAAGGTCACCGCGACCGTCACCCAGGGGGCCCGCAGCGTCCCCGTCGCCTTCCCGCTGGCCGCGGACTGGACCGGCTCGCCGAACGTGCACATCGGTGACCGGGACGGCGTCCGTCACCGTCACGCGGCGGTACTCGACCCGTCCACCGGCACCCTGACCGCACTCCGGCCGGGGACGATCACCCTCGCCGTGACGGTCAACGGCACGACACAGCGGGTACGGATCACGGTCGGCGCGGCCGGGGCCGTGCCGGCGGCCTGAGGACCGGGAGCCGGACCGGGGCCGCCCGCACCCCGACAAGGG
>NZ_JBCEWQ010000292.1:0-4527 GCF_038448545.1 Streptomyces sp. CLV115 | reverse complement strand
CCCCCGGCCCCTCCCGGGCCCCGACCGGCGCCCGGCGCCCTCCGCGGCCCCCCGCGCGGCGCCCCCGGCGGCTGCTCGGCGTGCGGCCCCGATCAGCCTGCCGTACCGTGATTCCGACGGCCACCCAAGCCGTGGCGGATCCACTTCCGCCCACGCACGGCTAGAACGTCAGTCTTCGACGGTCGGCCCGTCCGCGCCCGTTCCAGGGGTACCTGACCCGGCGCCGGAATCCACCAGTGAATCCACACCCGCGCAACGTCGCGTGTGCGGAACCGCGGTGGCCGCCTCCGGCCTGGAAGCCCCGGAACCCTCGGGCCCGGCCGTGTTGGACCATGCCCGCTAGGAGGAGTTCCATGGCGGTTCTCTGCAAGCCGGCCATCGCGGTTCCCGAGTACGTCATCACCAACGAGGAAACCCTCGACCTGGCTCAACGGTTGCACGGCGACCACCCGCAGATCGACCTGGTCCTTCGTCTCATCGAACACACCGGGGTGCAGAAACGGCACCTGATCCAGCCGATCGACAAGGTGTTGCAGCATCCGGGCTTCGACGCCCGCAGCGTCACCTACGAGAAACACACCAAGGCCCGGGTGCCCGAGGTGGTGCGACGCGCCCTCGACCAGGCCGAACTGGAGCCGAAGCAGATCGACTTGATCGTCTACGTCTCCTGCACCGGCTTCATGATGCCGCCGCCGACCGCGTGGCTCATCGGTGAGATGGGCTTCAGGCCGGAGACCCGGCAGCTGCCGATCGCCCAGCTCGGCTGCGCCGCGGGCGGTGCGGCGGTCAACCGGGCCCACGACTTCTGCACCGCGTACCCCGACGGCAATGTGCTGATCGTGGCCTGCGAGTTCTGTTCGCTCTGCTACCAGCCCACCGACCTGGGTGTCGGATCGCTGCTGTCCAACGGGCTGTTCGGCGACGGCATAGCCGCCGTCGTGCTCCGCGGCAGCGGCGGCACCGGGGTCCGCCTGGAGCGCAACGGCTCGTACGTCATCCCGGCCACCGAGGACTGGATCTCCTACGCGGTCCGGTCCACCGGGTTCCACTTCCAGCTCGACAAGCGGGTGCCCGGCACCATGGAACCCCTCGCACCGGCCCTGGAGGCGGTCGCCGAGGAGAACCAGTGGAACGCCGGCAAGATGGACTTCTACATCATCCACGCGGGCGGCCCGCGCATCCTGGACGACCTGAGCCACTTCCTGGACGTGCCGCCCGAGGCGTTCCGCTTCAGCCGGGCCACGCTCACCGAGTACGGAAACATCGCCAGCGCCGTGGTGCTCGATGCCCTCGGCCGCATGTTCGACGAGGCATCGGCCCTCGACGGCCACCGGGGTCTGATGGCCGGCTTCGGCCCCGGCATCACCGCCGAGATCTCGCTGGGCACCTGGACCAGCGAGTCCGAGTCCTGACCTCCGTCGCTCCCCCGGTCCCGGTGCCGTTCGCGGCGCCCCCGGGCCGGGGGACTCGCGCCGGCCGCCCACCGTCCGTTGTCAGTGCCGGGTGCCAGACTCGAAGGCATGACCGAACGGTGGGCTCTGGCCATGACGGAGACCGGCGGCGCCCTACTCGCCCCGCTGGCCCCCACCGGCCTGCCCGCAGCCCCCGTCGTGGCCGAACCCGACCTGGTGGCGGCGGTCCGCTCCCGCCCCGGCGTCACCCGCTGGGTGTGGCGGTCCACCGCCGAGATCTACCCGAGGCTGCTCGCGGCCGGCGTCCCCGTGGACCGTTGTTACGACATCGAGGTCGCCGAATCCATCCTCCTCGCCCACGAGGGCCGGCTCGGCGAGCCCCGCTCCGCGGCCGCCGCCCTCGCCCGTCTGCGGGGCGCTCCCGTACCCCCCGACCCCCCGGCCCGCTCCGCCGAGCCGGGCTCGCAGTCCTCGCTCTTCGAGCCCGGCTCCGGCGCCCGGCTCCCCTTCGAGGACCTGCTCCAGGTGTACGCCGACCAGCTCCGCAGGCACGACGCCGCCGCGCACCCGGGCAGGATGCGACTGCTCACGGCCGCCGAGTCGGCCGGCATGCTGGTCGCCGCCGAGATGAACAGATCCGGTCTGCCCTGGCGCGCCGATGTCCACCGGCAGGTCCTGAACGAGCTGCTCGGCGAGCGCTACGCGGGCGGCGGCGAGCCCCGCAGACTGGCCGAGCTGGCCGACGAGGTGTCCGCCGCCTTCGGCAGACGGGTCCGCCCCGACCTCCCCGCCGACGTGGTGAAGGCGTTCGCGCAGGCCGGCATCAAGGTGAAGTCCACCCGCCGCTGGGAGCTGGAGGAGCTGGACCACCCGGCGGTGAAGCCCCTCGTCCAGTACAAGAAGCTGTACCGGATCTGGACGGCGCACGGCTGGAGCTGGCTCCAGGACTGGGTGCGCGACGGCCGCTTCCGCCCCGAGTACCTGCCGGGCGGCACGGTCAGCGGCCGCTGGACGACCAATGGCGGCGGGGCGCTCCAGATCCCCAAGGTGATACGGCGGGCCGTCGTCGCCGACGAGGGCTGGCGCCTGGTCGTCGCGGACGCCGACCAGATGGAGCCCCGGGTGCTAGCCGCGATCTCCCGCGACCGCGGCCTGATGGAGGTGGCGGGCCACGACGGCGATCTGTACACGGCGCTGTCGGACCGGGCATTCCACGGCGACCGGGACCACGCCAAGCTCGCGCTGCTGGGCGCCGTCTACGGCCAGACCTCGGGCGACGGCCTGAAGAATCTGGCCGCCCTGCGCCGGAGGTTCCCGCTGGCCGTGGCCTATGTCGACGACGCCGCGAAGGCCGGCGAGGACGGCCGTCTCGTGCGGACCTGGCTGGGCCGGACCAGCCCTCCCGCCGTCGGGAGCGGGGCCGACGAGGAGGCAGGCATCCCGCAGGAGAGTGCCGACCCGCCCTTGGCCGACGGCGGGTTCACCCCCGGTTACGCGTCGTCGAACGCCCGCGCGCGGGGCCGCTTCACGCGCAATTTCGTGGTGCAGGGCAGCGCAGCCGACTGGGCGCTGCTGCTCCTGGCCGCCCTGCGCCGGTCGCTCGGCGCGGCGGGGCTGCGGGCGGAGCTGGTCTTCTTCCAGCACGACGAGGTGATCGTGCACTGCCCCCGGGAGGAGGCGGAGACCGTCGTGGAGGCGATCCGGGCGGCCGGTGAGCTGGCCGGGCGGACCGCCTTCGGTGAGACACCGGTGCGTTTCCCGTTCACTACGGCGGTGGTGGACCGTTATTCGGACGCGAAGTAGTGCCCGGGGCGGGCCCGGGTGCGGTGCCCGGGCCCTCGCCGAACCCGGCGAGCCCGTGGTCGTAGTGCGCCGGGCGCAGATGCTGATGCCGGTGCCGGGCGTTGAGCAGATGGATGACGAACGCTGCGATCGCGATCATCGCCAGGACGACCACGACCGTGACCAGGGTGTCCATGCGATACCGGCCCCCTTCGATGCGCAGGCCGACACGAGCGGCTCACCTGGAGCCGTATGTTTCCAGGCTACTCCGCCGTCCGGAGCGCGCCCCCGGGGAAGAGTCCCCGGGAGCGCACCCGCGCAGCGGCGTACCCCCCACTGAGCTGTCTGTCTACCCGCGTTCCCACAGCGCGGGGACGTTCGGCGGTTCCCAGCCGGCCATGGCCGAGTGCGCCTGCAGACAGCGATACGTGGCGCCGCCGTACGTGACGCGGTCTCCCGCGCTGTAGAGCGTCCCGGCCGCCCAGGTGGAACCGGGCGGGTCGGTCGGCGGATCGGTGGGCGGAACGGTCGGCCCCTGGTCGACGTCGAGGACGAAGTCGAACGTCCCCTCCCGCCCCGAGCCGATCTCCCGGACGTTCATCAGGAGCGCCGGGTCGAAGATCGAGTCGGTGTTGTTGCGCGGTTCGTCGGGGAAGTACAGCTGGGTGGTCAGGATGCCCGAGCCGGGCGCCTGGACCTTCACATGGATGTGGCGCGTGCGCCCCGGGTACAGCCCCGGCACGATCGTGGTCAGGCTGAAGGCCCCGGCCTGGTCGGTGAACTGGTGCCCGCGGAAGGCGAATCCGCTCATGTCGTACGCGCCGTTGGTGTCGGCCTGCCAGAAGTCCAGCAGCGCTCCGGGGACGGGCTTGCAGCTCCGCCCGAAGACATAGCCGCTCACGGTCAGCGGGACGCCGGGCGTACCTGCGGTCACCAGGCTCGTACGGAGCGGAGAGTTGGGCTTGAAGTAGGGCCCCTCGATCTGCTCGTGGGTCGGGCCGTCGCCGTCGTCGCAGTTCGGCGTGGGCACCAGCGGCCGGCCGCTGGTGCCGGCGTCGCGGGCCAGCGCGACGCCGCCGCCCGCGAGCAGCGGGACGGCTCCGGCCACGAGCGCGGCCTTGAGCAGTGTCTTGCGGCTGATCCGGCGGTCGTCGCCGGGGCCTTCGGTCGGTTCTGGGGTCATGGCTGATTCCTCGGGTGGGGGAAGGGCACGTGCATGACACGGAAAGGAGCGGGAGGTGCGCGCCGCCCGGCCGGGAGGCGTGGAGTTGTGGCCGGGCGGGCGCGATCATCGGCGGCGGCCCCGTCGGGGCCGCCGGACCGGCCGGTTCGC
>NZ_JBCEWQ010000291.1:0-4682 GCF_038448545.1 Streptomyces sp. CLV115 | reverse complement strand
TTCTGTGGCCGGGGGCGACCGGGGGGATCAGGGCTTCGGGGCGTTCACCTTGAACGGCTGGTCGAACGCGGAGAATTCGACCGTCACGGGGGCGGTGCGGCCGGTGCCGTCTTCCGTTCCGCCGCGCGGGAGGTGCAGCCTCAGCAGGTAGGGCCTGCCTTCGGTGGCGATGTCCGCCGTCCATTTCCCGTCGCGCGAACCGCCGGTGACGGTCAGGGCGGGGGTGCCGGAGCCGGGCGTGGGCGTCCGTTCCCTGCGGGCCGTTCCGGTCTTCGGCGCGAGGAGGCCGAGGAAGGTCTCCCGGTCGCAGTAGCGCTCGGCCAGTTTCGCGTGCCGGTCGGCGGCGGTGGGGCTCACCCAGTGGCCGGCGAGGTTCTCGGCCGGTGCGGTGGAGGCCGATCGCAGCATCGCGGCGTCGGAGCGGACCCGGACCGTGCCGCCCGTCCGCACCAGCTCCATGGTGCCCGCCGCGCCCATGGAGAGCGTGACCGTGCACTCGCCCCGGATGTCCGTGGCCACGAACGCCTCGACCGGGCCCTCGGGGGAGGCCGCCTGCACCGTCATGCGTACGGACTTGGCGGCGCGGGTCGTCGCCAGGGCCTTGTCGGCGACCTCGGGGGCGGTCAGCCGGGCGTAGGGGGCGGTGGTGTCGGGTGCGCCGTCCGGAAGCATGCCGCAGGCCGTCGCGAGGGCGAGGGCGGTCGCGGCGCTCAGGGTGGCTGCCGAGGCGCGGGCGGGAAGGCGCATGGCGGGCGGCTCCGGTCTCTCCGGTTCGTTCTGTCCGGCCGGTTCGTTCTGTCCAGCCGGTTCCGGCCGGTTGGTTCTCTCCGGCTTGTTCTGTCCGGCTCCAGAAGAGCGGTCAGAGCTTCAGGTCCCACTGCGTGGCGTCGTACGTGAAGCCGGGGTTGACCTCGACCGTCAGGTTCTTGGCGTCCGCCGGGGTGTCGAAGGCGAACTGGACGGTGACCTTCTTGCCCGGCAGGACCGTGCCGCTGAAGCCCGTGCCCACCTTGTTGTCGAAGATCTGCTCGGCGTCCACGCCGTCCTGGCCGGCCCGGGCCGAGACGCCGACGAGCGCGGAGTCGAACTTCTCCTTGCCCGCGTTCTCGATGACGACGGCGACCCGGTAGGCCTTCTGGCCCTTGGTGTGCCCGGCGGCGTACGCGTCCGGGGTGTACGAGGTGGCGTCGCCGACCGTGACCGTCAGATCGTCGTCGTACACGGCCGAGTCGCCGGCCTCCAGCGCCTTGCCGGTGTCCTTCTTCTTGCCCGCGTCGCCCTTGTTCGCGCCCCCGCCCTTCGCGGAGTCCCCGCCGGGCTTCGGCTTCGCGGAGGCCGTGGTGTCGGACACCGCCTTGTTGAGGTCGTTCACGGCGTCGTCCACCGCCTTGAACGTGATCACCGCGCCCACCACCGCGAGGATCAGCGAGATCAGGCCGAGCACGGCGCCGAAGGTCGCCATCCCCTTGTTGGTGGCCTCTCCGCGCTTCGCCCGGCCCCGGCCGGACAGGCCGAGGATCAGGGCGATGAGGCCGAGGATGCCCGCCAGCCAGAACAGGAACGGGATCAGCCCGGACACGGCGCCGATGACACCCAGGACGAGGGCCGCGATGCCCAGTCCGTTACGGGCCGGACCTGCGCCCGGCATCTGGGCGGGGGCGTACGGCTGCTGGGGCTGCGGGGACTGCGGCGGCTGCGTGAACTGGGACATGGCTGTGCCCTCCGGCGAAAGCAGAAATGGATGGTGAGCGGTTCCGTGCATCGCTCGTGTGCATCGCCCTGCGCATCGGCTGATGTGGCGATGGGTCAATAACAGCAGAGCTTGTGAACCGAGTCAACACGGTTCACGGAGAATGGGTTGATGCACGCTGTGAATCGATGTCGTGTGAACCTGGTCGGTATGCTCGCCGACAACCAGTACCGGGACGAGTGCCAGGACCAGGGAGACAGCCAGTGCCGGAGAACTCGACAGAGGTGACCGCGGCCGGGATCGCACGGCTGGCGGGGGTGGGGCGCGCCGCGGTCAGCAACTGGCGCCGCCGCCACGCCGACTTCCCCAAGCCCGTCGGCGGCACCGAGACGAGCCCGTCCTTCGCGCTCCCCGAGGTCGAGCAATGGCTCCGCGACCAGGGGAAACTCGCCGAGGTACCGCTGCGCGAGCGGGTCTGGCAGCAGGTCGCCGGGCACCCGGCCGGCGCGGTCCCCGCCCTGGTCCACACGGGCTGTGCCCTGCTGCTCCTGCGGACCGTCCCGAAGACCTGGCCGGAGCTCGCCGCCGCCCCCGACGAACGGATGGCCGACGTGCTGTCCCTCGCCCTCGACAAGGCGCTCACCGCCCGCTTCGGACCGGCGACGCAGGACGGCCGGGCCGTTCACACCCCGAGCGGCACCGAACTGCTCGCGTCCGTACCGCTGCTCCGTGCCGTCGCGGAACTCGCCGCCGGGACCGGGCCCGGGGAGACCTTCGAGTTCCTGCTCGGCCGTCAGCTGGACGCCAACCCGCGCCAGTACACACTCACCCCGCCCGGACTCGCCGAGCTGATGGCCGCCCTGGTGGAGGCGGGGGAGCGGCCCGCCCGCACGGTCCTCGACCCGGCCGCGGGCACCGGCGCCCTGCTGCGCGCCGTCGCCGGTCCCGCCGCCCTGTACGCCCAGGAGACCGACCCCGACCTCGCCGCGCTCACCGCGCTGCGGCTCGCCCTGCACACCGACACCGGCTGCGCCCTGGCGGCACGGACCGCCGACACCCTGCGCGCCGACGCCTTCCCGCAGCTCGCCGCCGACGCCGTGCTCTGCCACCCGCCGTTCAACGAACGCAACTGGGGCCACGACGAACTCGCCTACGACCCGCGCTGGGAGTACGGCTTCCCGGCCCGTACCGAGTCCGAACTCGCCTGGGTCCAGCACGCCCTGGCCCATCTGCGCGAGGGCGGCACCGCCGTACTGCTGATGCCCCCGGCCGCCGCATCGCGCCGCTCCGGCCGCCGGATCCGCGCCGACCTGCTGCGCCGCGGCGCCCTGCGCGCCGTCATCGCGCTCCCGGCGGGCGCCGCGCCCCCGTACGGCATCCCGCTCCACCTCTGGGTGCTCCGCAAGCCCGGCAGTGGTACGCACCCCGCGCCCGAACTGCTGCTGGTCGACACCGCGGAACCCGCCGAACCGGCCCCGGGAGGGCAGACCTCCGCGACCGGCGGGCGCGACCGGCTCGACTGGCAGGCGGTGCACCGCACCGTGCTCGACGCCTGGCAGTCCTTCGAGGGCTCCGCCCCGGCCGCGGCCCGCACCGGCGCCGGCCGCGCCGTCCCCGTCATCGAACTCCTCGACGACGACGTGGACCTGGCCCCCGCCCGCCACCTGCCGCCCCCGGCCGCCGCGGGCGGCCCCGGCGAGCTGATCCGGGTGCGGGAACGGCTCGCCGAGACGCTCGGCCGTACCGGCGCCCTCACCCCGCCCGCCGTGACCCTCTCCGACCCGGCCCACTGGCCCCTGACCACCGTCGGCGAACTCGCCCGCGCCGGCGCCCTCCAGCTCCGCTCCGGCGGCTCCGGCACCGGCACCGGCCCGGGGCCAGTACTCACCGAACACGACGTCCTCGGCTCCACTGCCCCTTCGGGAAGCCTGCCCACCGACGGGCCCTCCGAGGAACCGGTCCTCGTCGAACCCGGCGATGTCGTCGTCCCCGTCCTGGGCGGCGGATCCGCCGCCCGCGTCATCGACGACGCCACGGCGGGCGCCGCGCTCGGCCGCAACCTCCAGCTGCTGCGCCCCGATCCGGCCGCCCTCGACCCCTGGTTCCTGGCCGGCTTCCTGCGCGGCACCGCCAACAACCGCCAGGCCAGCAGCTACGCCTCCACCGCCACCCGGCTGGACGCCCGCCGTCTCCAACTGCCCCGGCTGCCGCTCGCGGAGCAGCAGCGGTACGGGGAACGGTTCCGGGCCCTGGCGGAGTTCGAGGACGCCCTCAGGCTGGCGGGCCGGCTGGGCGGACAGCTCGTACAGGGGATGTACGACGGGCTGACGGACGGCACGGTCGCCCCGAAGTGAGGCGAACCACAACGGTTCCGTACAACCCGGGGCCAGTTGTCGGTGTCGCCCTTTACGCTCGGATTCGCGCACACGCAGCGTGTGCGCGGATGTTCAACGACCAGGTCTCCAGGAGCAGCCATGTACGCCCCGGGTCATCCGCCGACGCCGCCGCGCCGGGTTCCCAGCCGGGCCTGGATCGTCTCGATGCGGGTGCTGTTCGGCGTGCTCTCGGTGGGCTCGCTCGGGCTGCTGCTGTGGAGCCCGCTGCTCCGGCTCGCGATCGTGCGCCGCCGGACGTCCGACTGGTGGCTGACCGGGGCCGGGTTCGTGTTCGTCTGCGTGCTCCTGCCGATCCTCGGCAGGGACGGCAACGACGAGCCGACCGGCATCGACAACGTCCTGATCCCGCTGCTGCTGGTGACGATGCTGGGCTCGTTCGCGTACTACCTGGTCGGCGACATCCGCCACTACGAACGGCTGACGAAGCGGCACCCGACGGGCGGCTACGCGGCCGCCCCGCCGGTGCCGGGACACGGGTACGGATACGGATACGGGTACCAGTACGCGCCCACGGTGCCGACGCGGATGCCCGCACCCGCACCCGTGCCCATGGCCGCTCCCGCTCCCGCCCCCACGCCGGCGCCCGCTCCCACGCC
>NZ_JBCEWQ010000290.1:0-4685 GCF_038448545.1 Streptomyces sp. CLV115 | reverse complement strand
AGGGGGTGGCGGGTCCGGGTGCGGGGTGGCCGGTCGTCACGTGGCCGGGTCGCGGATCGGCGAGAGCTCGGCGGGGCGCGTTCCGGCGTACGCGGAGGACGGTTCGCTGACGGTCCGGGTCCAGCGGGAGCGGCCGGACGACCCGGTCGCGGCGGCGAACTGGCTGCCCACGCCCGACGGGGACTTTCTGTTCGTGCTCCGGCTCCGCGCGCCGGGGGCCGGGATCCTCGGCGGTACGTACGCACTCCCCGCCGTCGAACGGGTCGGGTGAGGGGAGCGGGGGCCGGAGGCCGGTGGGGGGAGGGCGATTGTCAGTGGTGCGGTTCACACTTGAGTCATGTGCCGCAGCATCAAGACCCTTCGCCCGCCAGCCATCCCCGAAGAGGCCACCGAGGAGGAGATCCGGGCCGCCGCCCTGCAGTTCGTACGGAAGGTGTCCGGCTTCCGCGCTCCGGCCGCGCACAACCAGGAGGTGTTCGACCGGGCCGTCGACGAGATCACCGAGGCGACCGTCAGACTGCTGGACGGTCTGGAGATCCGGGGTGCGGTCAGGACGCCGTAGTGGCCGTGGCGGCCGCCGATGCCGCAGCGGCCGCTTCCGCTGCCGGGCGGCGCATCAGACAGGCGGCCAGGGCGCCCGCCACGAACAGGGCGAGGACCGAGACCGCCGTGGCCACCCATGTCGCGCCGAGCCACTGGCCGCCGAAGTAGCCGAGACCCACGCTGTAACCGGCCCACGCCACGCCCGCCAGGGCCGACCAGGGCAGGAATTCCTTGACCTTGCGGTGCGCGGCGCCCGCCCCCAGGGAGACCACCGAGCGCCCGGCCGGGGCGAAGCGGGCGATTATGACGAGGATGCCGCCGCCCCGGGCGAGGGCGGCGCCGAGGCGCTCCTGCGCGGAGGTGAGGCGGCGGGAGCGGGCGATGGCCCGGTCCAGGCGCTCCCCGCCGCGCCAGGCCAGCCGGTACGCGACGAGGTCGCCGAGCACCGAGGCGGTGGCCGCACAGAGCATCAGGGCGAGGAGTGAGGGGACCTCGGTCACCTGCTGGGCGGCGCCCGCGCCCGCGACGGTCGTCGAACCGGCGGCGGCGGCCGTGGCGGCGGTGATCACCAGTACCCCGCTGGGCAGCAGAGGCAGAAATACGTCCAGGAGCACCGAAAGCGCGACCACGACGTAGATCCATGGGCTGCTGGTCAGTGCGCCCACACTCTCAAGCACCTACTACTCCCCGATTCGGAACAACGCCGCGACGTCGCAGGGGAGCGGCAGGAGCGGCAGGGTCAGCTGTACAGCGTACGCCTGACGTTCATCCGGTGATCGACAAATACGGACGATGTTGGGAACCTCACGTACACCCGGAAAATAGGAAGCTTTGGTTCCGGGCGCATGCCCGGATACGCGCCGGATACACGCCCGAATACACGCCCGGGTACGCGTCCAGATGTGTGCCCGGATGTGCGACCGGATCCATGTCTGGATGTGCGCCTGGACGCACGTCCGGATGTACGTGAGGAACGGCCCTGCTGACCGGGCGGATCAGACCGTTACGGGCGGTGCCTGCTCGGACGTGCGGTCCTTGTCGTGCTCCGTGCCGTCCCGGCCGAACAGCCGGTCCAGGGCCAGTGCGCCGGGTCCGGTGAAGACCAGCAGCAGGAATGCCCAGCAGAAGACGGCCGAGGGCTCGCCGCCGTTCTGCAGCGGGAACAGCGCCTCGGGCTGGTGGACCTTGAAGTACGCGTATGCCATGGAGCCGGAGCAGATCAGGGCGGCCACACGGGTGCCGAGTCCGGCCGTCACCAGGATGCCGCCGACGAGCTGGATGACCGCCGCGTACCAGCCGGGCCAGGTGCCGGTGGGTATGGATCCGCCGTTCATGCCGCCGAGGACGCCGAAGAGCGAGGCGGCGCCGTGACAGGTGAAGAACAGGCCGATGACGATCCGGAAGAGGCCGAGTGCGTAGGGCTGAGCCTGGTTCAAGCGTGCGTGCATGGGGGGAGGGCTCCTTCGGTCTGGTGGGGACGTGAACCGATCGGGTGCCTCAGATTAGGGAAACCTCACCAATGCTTGCAAGTTCAACATTATGTCGACTGGCTGAAAGCCGCCCCATGTTTCTCGGTCAGGCTTCGGTCCGGCACCGCCTCCAACTGCGAACCTGTGCTTGCCGTCTTGGCCTGAACCAATGGCAGCGCAGCTTTCCGGCCATGTGGAGTTGGGCCTGTGGGCAGGTTGTCGGGGCGTGGTCCGCCTGGGCTGTACCACTTGGCCGGTGACGCGTCCGTCCGGCCGTCGCCGCGCGAGCGGTCCGCCGGTTCGCCGTGCGGTGCGGCCCCGGGTGGCTCCGGGCGGGGCGGAGGCCGGCTGCGGGTGGTCCGGGGGTGAGCTGTGTGTGAGCGGGGCAGGTCAGCTGCCGGATGCGGTTCCCGGGGCACTGTCCGGTGCCGGGGCGGGCGGCGCGGTTCCGCCGCGCATGTAAGGGGCGCATCACCCGGCTGCGCATGGACTGCCGCCGGAGTGTTCGTCGGGCGAACGACCCCGAACGCTCCGGCGGCGATGTGTGGACCAGTGGTGGCGCGCGCCGGGGTGGTGAGGCGTCACGGCCCCGTGCGGGGCGGGGCGGTGAGGGAGCTCTCGTGGGTCCGGCGGGTCCGCCGGGTGCCGAGCACCGGCCGTCGCTGCCCGGCGGGCTTCCGGGGTGTGCGGGTACCGGCCGCGATCGGTCGCACTCGGCCGTACTCGGCCGAAAACGCGCCGGGGTGGGAGGGGGCGGGAAGGGAAGGGTGTGCGCACATGGGTGCGGAGCCGTGCGGTCTGCACGGCTCCGTACCCATGTGGAACGAACGACCGGGGAGGAGTGGTCGGGCGCTTGCGCGGCAGTTGTCCGGACGGCCGGCTCAGCAGCCGTTCAGGACGGATTGCAGCGCGCTCTTCTCGGCCGAGTCGACGGTCAGGTCGTAGTAGTGCTTCACGTGCACCCAGGCGCGCGCGTACGTGCACTGGTAGGCGGTGCGCGAGGGCATCCACTTGGCCGGGTCCTTGTCACCCTTGGACTGGTTGACGTTGTCCGTGACCGCGATGAGCTGCGGACGCGTCAGGTCGTTGGCGTACGCCTGCCGCTGGGCGGTCGTCCAGCTGCTGGCGCCCGACCGCCAGGCCTCGGCGAGCGGGACCATGTGGTCGATGTCCAGATCGGAGGCGGCGGTCCAGGTGGCGCCGTCGTACTCCGAGTACCAACTGCCGCTGACGGCGGCACAGCTGGAGTTCTGCTCCACGTTCGTGCCGTCACGCTCCAGCACGACCTCGCGGGTGTTGCAGGCGCCCGACTGGGTGATCCAGTGCGGGAACTTGTCGCGGCTGTAGCCGCTCGACGAACCCTCCGCCGAGACGGTCAGTTCGCTCAGGTACGTGCGGGCGGTCGAGGCGGAGACCGGGGTGGGCATGGCTGCCTGCGCGGTGGGGGCGGTGAGCAGACCGGTGGTTGCGGCGAAGGCGGCGGATGCGGCGACGACGGCGATGCGACGCGCGTAGACACCAGACATACGAACTCCCTTGATGTGGGGGGACTTTGGACGGGTGACCCGTGGGGCCCGGCCATCGTGGCGGTGCCAGGTTTCCGTGGGGTGGGCACCAGGTAACAGAGTGGCGACATGGTCACGTCACATCAAGGGTTCTGACCAACAGGACTGGAGCATGGGGGCGTACGTCCGCATCTGCGCGGGCGCGCAGGCTGACGTGGCGACAAGTCGACGGAGCCGGGAGGCGATTCGCTCGACTGGTCCGGTGCGGTCCGGTGCGGTCCGGTGCGGTGCGGTGCGGTGTGGTGCGATGCGGTCTGGTGTGGTTCGGGACGGGACGGGACGGGTACGGGGCGGTCCGATCCGGTGGGGTTCGGGGTCGGTGGGTCGTAGGGTTGCCGCGTGCTGCTACCGGTCAACATCACGCTCGGTGTCGTACTCGCCCTGCTGCTCGCCGCGGCGGCCACGGTCGCCGCGGTGGCCTCGCTCGGCCGGGCCCGCGAGATTCTGCTGGCCGGGCTGCGGGCCGCGGTCCAACTCGCCGCGGTTTCCCTGCTCATCGGCTGGGTGGTCCGTTCGTTGCCGCCGTTGCTGGGGTTCGTGGCGCTGATGTACGCCGTGGCGGTACGGACCGCGGGGCGCCGGATCACCCGCAATCGCACCTGGTGGTGGGCGGCGTTGCCGATCGCGGCGGGAGTCGTTCCGGTGGTTTCCCTGTTGCTGCTCACCGGGCTCGTGCCGGTCCGGGGCATCGCGCTGATCCCGGTGACCGGCATCCTCATCGGCGGTGCGCTGACCGCGACCGTGCTCGGCGGGAGGCGGGCGCTGGACGAGCTGACGAGCCGGCGCGGGGAGGTGGAGGCGGGGATGGCGCTCGGGCTGCTCGACCGTGACGCGCGGCTGGAGATCGCCCGGCCGGCGGCGTCGGATGCGTTGCTGCCGGGGCTGGATCAGACCCGGACGGTGGGGCTCGTCACCCTGCCGGGGGCGTTCGTGGGCATGCTGCTGGGCGGCGCCTCACCGGTGCAGGCGGGCGCCGTGCAGTTGTTCGTACTGGTAGCCCTGATGGCCGTGCAGGTGGTGGCCGTCACGACGGTGCTCGAACTGGTGGCGCGGGGGCGGCTGCACCGGGTGTGACGTCGACCCCGGGCGGGCGGGGGCTGCCCGGGGC
>NZ_JBCEWQ010000289.1:0-4718 GCF_038448545.1 Streptomyces sp. CLV115 | reverse complement strand
ACGACCGGCTGGGGGGCCGCGGAGGCCCCGGCGCGGGCGGCAGGCACTCCCCACACGTACCCCCCACAAGCACCCCCCACGAAAGAAGGCAGTCTCTTGAAGCAGCTTCTGCGTGCCGTGAAGAGATGTTCCGTCATAGCCGCCGTGGTTCTCGCGGCCGTCAGCCTCCAGCCCGCCGGGGCCTCCGCGGCCCCCCAGCCGGTCGTCGGCGGAACCCGCGCCGCCCAGGGCGAATTCCCGTTCATGGTCCGGCTGTCGATGGGCTGCGGCGGCGCCCTCTACGCCAAGGACATCGTCCTGACCGCCGCGCACTGCGTGGACGGATCGGGCAACAACACCTCCATCACCGCCACCGCGGGCGTCGTCGACCTGCAGTCCTCCAGCGCGATCAAGGTCAAGTCCACCAAGGTCCTCCAGGCCCCCGGCTACAACGGCGCGGGCAAGGACTGGGCGCTCATCAAGCTCGCCAAGCCCATCGACCTGCCGACCCTGAAGATCGCCACCACCACCGCGTACAACAACGGCGACTTCAACATCGCCGGCTGGGGCGCGGCCACCGAGGGCGGCGCCCAGCAGCGCTACCTGCTCAAGGCCACCGTGCCGTTCGTCTCCGACGCCGAGTGCCAGGCCGCGTACGGCAGCGACCTCGTCCCCGGCGACGAGATCTGCGCCGGACTCATCGACACCGGCGGCGTCGACACCTGCCAGGGCGACTCCGGCGGCCCCATGTTCCGCAAGGACAACGCCGGAGCCTGGATCCAGGTCGGCATCGTCAGCTGGGGCCAGGGCTGCGCCGAACCCGGCTACCCCGGCGTCTACAGCGAGGTCTCGACCTTCGCCGCCAACATCGCGTCCGCCGCGGCCACGCTCTGACCCCGGCCCCGGCCGGTCACTGAGTCACACCTGAGCATCCCCGGGGGTGTCCGTCCTGACGGGCACCCCCGGGCCCAGCTCCGCGTACGGCGCGCCCGCGCCCTCCAGCTCCAGCACCCACACCTCGTTGACGCCCTCCCGCAGCACCGGCCCCGGCACGTACAGCGTCCGCTGCGCGCCCAGCGACCAGTAGCGCCCCAGGCAGAAGCCGTTCACCCAGACGAACCCACGCGTCCAGCCGGGCAGTTCGAGACCGGCATGCCCGGTGCCGGCCGCCCCGGAGACCTCGAAGGTCCCCCGGAACAGCCCGGTCGAACCGGCCCCCCCGGCGGCGGCGGCGAACGCCACCCCGGCCAGCGCGTCCGGCTCCTCGAACGCCTCCAGCCGCAGCGCCCGCGCCCGCACCCCGTGCAGGAACTGCCGCTCGTGGCGTATCCCGCCGGTGATCCCCTTGGACTCACCGAGCCGCGGCCCGTAATTGACCCGGCCCAGCGACTCCACCCACAGCTCGACCTCCGCGGGCCCGGCCACCGGCTCGTCCAGGGCGCAGTTCTCCTCGGTGAGCACCCCCTTCCGGACCCCGTCCACGTACACCACGGCCCGGTCCCGCAGCCCCGTCACGTCCAGCGCGTACGGCCGGCGCGGACCGGGAACGGACACCTGGTAGCGCACCAGACCCCGGTCGACACCCAGCTCCTCGAAGGTCGGCGGCACACCGGACGGCGCCGCCTCCTCGTCGCCCAGCGCGTCCAGCACGGCATCCAGCGGCGCCCAGTCGGTCAGCTCGGCCCGCACCGGAACCGCCGGCCCGACCGGCTCCGGCGGAAGCTCCGGCAGCGGCCCGTCCGCGTACTCGGCGAGCACCTCGCGGAACAGCCGGAACTTCTCCGTGGGGCGGCCGTACTCGTCGATCGGCGCGTCGTAGTCGTACGACGTCACCGTCGGCAGGAAGTCCTGGTCCTGGATCGGGCCGGACCGGTTCGCCCCCGCCCACCCGGCGAAGTTCGTCCCCCCGTGCGCCATGTAGATGTTCACCGACGCCCCGCACTCCAGGATCTCCCGCAACGCCTCGGTGGCCTGCGCCGGCTTCCGCACGATCGGCTCGGCACCCCAGTGCTCGAACCACCCGCACCAGAACTCCATGCACATCAGCGGCCCCTTCGGCTGATGGCGGCGCAGCACCTCGAACGCCTCGCGGGCACCCGACCCGAAGTTCGCCGTGGCCAGCAGCCCCGGCACCGAGCCGCCGGTGAGCATGTGGTCCTCCGGCCCGTCGGAGGTGAACAGCGGCACGGTCACCCCGCGCTCGCGCAGCATCCCGGCCACCCGCCGCAGATAGACCTGGTCGGAGCCGTAGCTGCCGTACTCGTTCTCCGCCTGGACCATGATCACCGGCCCGCCGCGCCCGATCTGCCGCTGCACCACCTGCGGCAGCAGCACATCGAACCACCGCTCCACGGCCCCCACGTACTCCTCGTCGCGCGAGCGCACCCGCCGGCCGAACCGCCCCGTCACCCAGACCGGCAGACCGCCGTTCTCCCACTCGGCGCAGATGTACGGACCCGGCCGGACGATCGCCCACAGCCCGGCCCGCCGCGCCGCGTCCAGGAACCGGCCGAGCGCCGCCACGTCCCGGAACCGGCCCGGCTGCGGCTCGTGCAGATTCCACGGCACATACGTCTCGACGCAGTTGAGCCCCATGGCGCGCAGCATCGACAGCCGGTGGTCCCACTGCGCCTCGTGCACCCGGAAGTAGTGCAGGGCCCCCGACAGCAGCCGTACGGGCTTCCCGTCGATCCGGAAGTGGTCGTCCCCCACGGTGAAGTCAGCCATCGTGCTCGTACTCTCTGTGCGTGCGGCCCCCGGAACCGCACGGCCCGGGCCCGTACGACAGCACGCACCACGGAGCGGGCGAACCCGGGAGGAATGTTGCCACCACCTTCGCCCCCTGGCGCCCGGCCGGTCCATGGACAAAGATCACTGCTGTTTGGACACAATTGTTCGGACCAATTGTCCGGGCCGGCTGTCCGGACCCGCGTGAGAACTGTTCGTACCTGCGTGAGAACCGTTCGTACCCACGTGAGAAATTCGTACCCACGTGAGAAAGGGGAGGAAGGAAGGCCGATGTACCACACCTGGATGCGTTTCTTCACTCCCAGCCCGCTCCACCACCGGCTCGGCCTGGTCTGCCTGGGCGTGGGACTCCAGCACGGCGCGCTGCCGACCGTCGGCCCCCGCACCCTGGACCACCACGTGGCCGTCGTCGTCAACTCCGGCAGCGGCTGGTTCACCGCACCCGACGGCCGCCGGGTGACCGTCACCGCCCCCAGCCTGATCTGGCTGACCCCCGGCACCCCGCACCACTACGGCGCCGATCCGGGCACCGGCTGGGACGAGAGCTTCGTCGACTTCACCGGCCCCGCCACCGCCACCTACACCGAACTGGGCTACATCGAGCCCGACCGCCCGCTCGTCCCGCTCGCCGACACGGCGGGCCCCCGCGCCGCGATCGGACGGATCGTACGCGCGGCACGGCGCGGCAACCCGCTGCTGGAGGTCGAGACCGGCGCCGCCGTCCACGAACTCCTCGTCGCCCTGCGCCGGGCCCGCGCCGATGTCAGCCCCGACGGCGACCCCGTGCTCCAGGCCCTGGCCCGCGACGCCTTCCAGCCATTGTCCGTCGCCGAGCACGCCGCCCGGCACGGCATGACCCCCGCCGAACTGCGCACTGCGGTACGCCGGGGCGCCGGATGCAGCCCCAAGGACTACCTCCTCGGCATCCGGCTGGGCCGCGCCAAGGAGCTCCTCGCCGCCACCGACCTGCCGGTCGCCGCCGTCGCCCGGCGCGTCGGCTACGACGACCCGGCGTACTTCTCCCGCCTCTTCGCCCGCCGGGTCGGCACCGCTCCGGTCCGCTTCCGCGAGCAGCAGGGCCGCAACGTGCCCGGCGGCTGGAGCGACCAGGTTCCGGACCCGGAGCACCCACCGACGATCACCCCACTGGGCCCGGCCGTCTAAGCTCGCTGACCATGACCACCAGGGACATCGACGAGTCCGTGAGCGCGGAACTGAACCGGCTGCGCGAGAGCATCGACAACATTGACGCCGCTGTTGTCCACATGCTCGCCGAGCGCTTCAAGTGCACCCAGCAGGTCGGCCACCTCAAGGCCGCCCACCACCTCCCGCCGGCCGACCCGGCCCGCGAGAGCAGGCAGATCGAACGGCTGCGGCAACTGGCGGAGAGCGCACACCTGGATCCGGCCTTCGCCGAGAAGCTGCTGAACTTCATCGTGGCGGAGGTCATCCGCCACCACGAGCGGATCGCGGAGGAGTCGGCGAACGGACAGGCGTGAGCACCGGGGCCCGAGGACCCACCGGCCGGCCCGACCCGCGCCACGACCGCACCGCCCAGGCACTCACCAGCAGCCCGAGCCCCGTGGCCAGTACGACGAGCCCGGCCCCCGCCGACTCGTTGACGTGATCACCGTTGCCCACGGGCTCGGGTGCCCCGGAAGCCGCCCAGCCGGGCAGGAACAGCAGACCCACCCCCACCAGGGCCGGCACCACCCAGCCGAACCGCTCACGGCGCGAGCACCGGGCCGACACCAGAGCACCCACGGCCAGCAGCACCGCACAACCGAGCGCCGGCAGCACCGTGTACGTCAGCCACTCGGACAGCAACGGCCGCCAGTACCACTGCGATGTGGGCCTCGGCCCGTCGAAGTAGTACCGGGTCCGCGGCTGCGGCTCGCCCAGGAAGTCCCGCAGCGTCCCGGGCACCAGACCGCCCAGCAGCCCTCCGGCGAACACCAGCCCCGCGAACCGCGCCGAAGCCGCCCCGCCTG
>NZ_JBCEWQ010000288.1:0-4799 GCF_038448545.1 Streptomyces sp. CLV115 | reverse complement strand
GCGCGGGGCTGGTCGATGGTGGGGCGGTGGTGGGTTTCGGCGAGGTGGTCGATACGGATCTGGTCGAGGCTGGTCTTCGTGATGCGGTCGGTGCCATCGAGGATGCTCGTGATCGCTGCTTGCCGGATGGGTTGGGTCAGGTTCCCGATCCTTCCCGCGGTCCGCTGGTGGAGGTAGGCGGCGTGGCGGGGGAGTGTCCCGGCATGGTGCGCGCGGAGATCGAGCGCGGCTTCTACTCCCGTCATCAGTTCACGGAAGGGGTGGTGTGTGCCGAGGCGTGCCGGGAACGCCTCGCATTCCACCAGGAAAGCCGTGTGGTGAGTTGCGCTCCGCGGACCCCGGAGAACAGGGCGGTGGCGGTGATGTCGATGCCCGCGTACACGAACTGTCCCGCCACGGCGAACCGGTCCGAGTCCGCCCAGATCCCGTCGAAAACCTGCCGCCGATCCCGGGGCGGCCTGCCCATTTCGGTATCGGCGGCAGCAAGGCCTCCAGCCGCTCCCACTGTGCATCCGTCAGGTCGCCACGAGACATCTGAAGATCGTTTCAGGACCTTGATCGACATCTCAAAAACGTCCTAGAAGAATTCGTCGAGCAACTGGTAGAAGGCCAACTTGTCCTTGTCTACGCCGGGGCCGCCGTACTGCGCGAGGAAGCGCCGGGCGTACTCGGGGCCGAACCAGGGATCCTCCTTGATCTCCAGCTCGCGGGTGGCCAGGGCAAGGTCGGCGTGGCGGTCGGCGAGACCGAGACGGCCCACGTCGATGACTCCGGTGATCTCGCACGTCCTGGGATCCAGCAAGACGTTGTTCGGGCAGAGGTCCCCGTGGCAGACGACGGTGTCCTCCGTCTCCGGCCAGGTGCGGTCGAGTTCGGCCAGGAGCTCTGTGCCGGACCAGCCTCGGCGCGCCTCGTCCAGGTTCTCGAGGTCCACCAGCCCCGCGTCGACGTTGTGGCGAGCCTCGTCCATCGCCACGGACAGGGAACGGTCGAAGGGGCATTCCGCCACGGGCATACTGTGCAGGAAGCGGGCGATGCGGGCCATCGCCTCCGCGACGGCGAGCCGTTGGTGCTCCGGCCACTCCTCTGCAGCCGAGACACCCGGTACGGCCTCGGTGACGACCCAGACAGAGGTGTCGTCGCCCCCGCGCTCGACGACGCGGGGAACCGGGATGCCGTGCCGGGCCAGCCATTCGAGCCGATCGGCCTCGCCAACCAGATCGAAGGCCGAGCTGTCCAGGACACGCGGGGCGATCTTCACGTAGAGCTCGGACTGCGGCCCGGTGAGGCGGTAGACGGAGGCGCCCGAGTCCCCTTCGGTGACGGGACTCCACCGATGATGCAGGTATTTGCGGTGCAGCGAGCTCTTCATAGAGTGCATGGTCTCCCGTATCTCAGTCGGATCCAACTGAATACGGAGCCAAAAGAGCGGGACGGATGGCGCGCCATCGGCCCTTGGACGGAGGCGCCGCCGGTGGATGATGACCTACCCGGCGACGGTCAACAAGGCCAGCCTCGGCTTCGCCGCCTGAATACTCCCTGCACGCCGACCGCCCCTGGGCCAGATGGCCCGGGGGCGACGTCCGGCAAAAGAGCGAAGAACAGCCCCGTCCGGTCAGAAGACGGTTCCTGCACGCCCACCTCTACCAGCGCATACCGAGGGCATTGAGCTCCGCCCGCCGCTACTCGGCGAGCTTCCCGGCCCGTTTCCGTACGTTGTCGAGCCATGTGCCGAGCTTGACCACGACGGGTCCGTCAGCGCCTGCCTGACGGCCCGCCAAGCCCGCTTCCGTCTCCACCTGCTCGACGTGCTTGCGGGGCACCCGCAGGTGTCCCTCACGCGCGTGGAACTGCCGTGCGGCGCGGAGGTTGAGGGCCCACATATCGCCTTGCGTCCGCCGCACCGGCCGTTCCTCGTCCTGGGCGGGTTCGATGCCGAGGACGTTTTCCAGGAGCCATTGCTGTGCGGGCAGGAGCTGTTCCCACCCGTGCCGCTGCGCCGCCACCCAGCGTCCGAGGTCTTCGCCCTGCACGATCACCTTCCCAACCGTCACCGGCATGGCCCCGCCGTCCTGGAGCAGGTTCTGGAAGAGGCGGAAGCAGCGCTGCCATCCCGTGTCCCAGACGGGGCACCAGCCCGGGTCGATCTCCTCCAGCGCTGCGCGCCGTGCCTCGGTCAGCGTGCCCGCACTGCTCTCGACCGGGAGGCCGGCCTCACGGCGTTCCGCGTTCGTGTCTGCGGTCCGGGCGGCGTATCGCTGGTTCTTGGTCCAGGTCCCGACGGGGTATCCGTCCCAGACCGCGGTCGCGGGCGGCAACAGGTGCCCGTGCACGGCCGCCCAGGCGCGGGCTGCTGCGAGGCCTTCCTCGAACGCGACGTCCTGGTGCGACCACACCATGCCCAGCCTGCCGAGCTGTTCCACTCGCCCCGTATCAAGGCGTCCGGCTTTGTGGGATTTCCGCTGGTCGGCGAGCCATGTCCCGAGCGGGAACCCTGCCGGAACCCAGTCGTCGGGGGTGGTGTAGTCGTACGGCACCCGCAACTGATCCGCCCCGGTCTCCTTCACGTACCGCACGCATGCCTGGATCCCGCGCCGCCAGAAGGTGTTCTCGGGCTCGATGACCCGCAGCTTCACGAACTGCGCGAGCAATGCGGGGTCCCGGGGAGTGCTGAACTTCAGCAGTTCCCGTGCGGGCGCACTCGGTCCCCGCTCACCCGCCGGCACCTCCCGCTCAGCTTCCACGTCGCCTGCCGCGCTTTCCCCGGCGCCCTCCGGGTGCCAACTCCCGCTCCGGACACGGGGATCCGCGAGGTGTTCGATGGTGTCGGTGTCGTGTGCCCGCAACGCGCCGAGGACCTTCGCGAGGGTTCCGTAGGCATCCGAGGTCAGCATTTCATCCGGCTTTTCACCCGGAGCAAGGAATACCGGAACGATAAGAGAAGCAATCTTCCCTTCACCGGGCTTGATTCTCAGGGCGCGTCCGACCATTTGCACGATATCGATCATCGACCCCCGCGCTTCACAGAATGCGACGGAATCACAATTCGCGGTATCGACACCCTCGCCCAGCACCTTCACCGAGCTCAGCACCCGCAACGCCGCCGACACCAACCCCGCCCCCGAGCGCCCATCACCCCTGCTGCGCCTGCCATCACCACGCCCGCCGCCCCTGCTGCGCCCGCCGATGTCACCCTCGACGAGCTGCGCCTGGCGATGGCCCTGGCCCTGGCTCTGGTTCGTGATGACGTCGGAGGCGAACTCGTCGAGCACGGCGCGCCGGTGGGCAGGTGGGTGTTCGCCGTACAGCCAGTCCGCCCATACCCGTCCCGGGTCCGGGTAGCGCCGCGGATCGTCTTCCCATAGTTTCCGGGCTGCGTCGGTGATGCCGGTGGCCATGGCTTCGGCTTCGCTGACGCGGCTGTGGAACGTCAGGACCTTGTGCAGGTTCTCCTCGGCGGCAGCGGTCACGAGCCCGGTCTGCAGTGCCGCGAGCCGTGCTCCGCGGGCGGCGTCCGATCCGTACCCGGCTTCCTGGCGCAGTTGGTGGAACTCGGGGTCGCTGATGTCGACGCACACCACCTGGTAAGGGGCTACCAGGCCCCGGCTTACCGCCTGTGAGAGCGTCAGTTTGTACGCCACCGGCCCGAACACCCGCGATCCCGGATCCATACTCGCGATCAGCCGCGGCTTCCCGGCCTCACCACTCCGGGCGTGCTCGGGTGCTTCCCAGATCCGGGCCGTGGCGGTCATGTACAGCCGGCGGGTCGCCGGCATCTTCGTCTGGTCGTGCACCGCGGCCCACGGCTTACCCGTGTACCCACTGGTGCGGTGCGCCTCATCGACGACCATCAGGTCCCACGCGCCAAGCCCGGCACCATGGGCGCGCTGGAGAATGCCCAGGCCGACGGCGGCGTACGTGGCGAACACTGTCACCCGCTCCAGCCCCCGTGCCCAGGAGACGAGTTCACCCGGATCGGTGGTGCACGGGACACCGTCGGAGTCGTCGGCCCGGAGCGAGCACACCCCGACCATCGCCCCTGTACGGCCTCCTTCCCGCCATGCGGCCGCGGTCTGGGTCAGCAGATCCAGTGTCGGGACCAGGACCAGGACATGCCGCGCGCCGAGTTTCTCGGCGGCCGCGACGGCGATCAGGGTCTTCCCGGAGCCGGTCGCGGCGATGACCTGGGTCCGCAGCCCCTCGGCCGGCAGGTGTCCGCTCGCAGGCGTCTGAAGCACCCTCAGAACCGCGTCGACCGCCTCCACCTGATGCGGAAAAAACTCCTTCAGCGTCATCAAAACTTCCTCTCCTCGACCGCTTCAGATATATTTCCAAGCCAGAAAAGAAGCGACAACCAAGACACAGACAATCGACCCCAGGGACAGCGGCAGGGTGTCGTCTCATACTCTTTAATCTAGCTTGGTATCAAAAGTGACGCACACCGACTGTAGAAGTGTTTCTGAACCGCCAGTCTGTAATCTGCGCAGAACCGTCCCTGTCAGCCCCCGAACTCTCCTGACAGGGACTCAAGGGACCAGAGGTCAGTTAGGAAGCCCCGGTCTTCACGACCCGTCACCACCTTCCCAGCAAGACCACCCCAACCAGTAGCCAGCCAAAGGGCCGTGCGGAGCATGGCCCGCCGCCTGGATCGCGGAGCGATCCGGGCCGCAGTCAACGGAGTTGACTGCCCGGGCCACGGAGTGGACCGGCAACCCCGGACGAAGTCCGGGAACAACGCACGGAGTGCGTTGTCGTCTTCCGCCGCGTAGCGGCGGCGCGTCGTGTCTGCGGAGCTGACC
>NZ_JBCEWQ010000287.1:0-5011 GCF_038448545.1 Streptomyces sp. CLV115 | reverse complement strand
GGTCCGGGTGCCGGTGGGGGACGATGCGGCACGATGGGCCACCCGGGGAAAGTGCCTGCGGGTGCTGCTCGTCGTGCACAACGTGACCGCCGCGACGCGGCTGCTCGACGTGCTGCCTCTGTTCGACGACGATCTGCGGGTGCAGTTGCTGGCGACCTGCACGGGCTCCTCCGCGTTCGCGGCCGGCACGGCCGAGCTGCTGGCCGACACGGGGGTGCCGGTACTGCCGTGGGAGCAGGCCGTCGAGACGGCGGTGGACCTGGTGGTCTCCGCCAGCTTTGGCGGTCAACTAGACGCATTTGCAGGCAAGTTGGCTGTCCTCTCGCACGGTGTTGGATACACTAAGAGGCTGGCGGCACCGGACACCGGACACCGGACACCGGATCGGGGGCGAGGGCGCCCGTGTTCGGGCTCGCGCCGCCGTGGCTGCTGTCGGACCGGGGCACTCCCGTTGCGGACGCTCTCGTACTCTCCCACCCCGAACAGTTCGAACGGCTGCGCAGGGCCTGCCCCGAGGCCGCACCGACCGCCGTGCTCGCCGGGGACCCCTGCTTCGACCGGATAATCGCCGCACGCACCCGTCGCAAGCGATTCCGCCGCACCCTGGGGGTACGCCCCGGTCAGCGGCTCGTCCTGCTCAACTCGACCTGGAGCTCGGAGTCGCTCCTCGGTGACGGGGCCGGGGCTCCGGAGGACGGCTGGTGCGGAGGAGACGTCGTCGCCGCACTGCTGGACCGGGTCGCCGACGAGTTCCCCGTGGACGAGTACCGCTTCGCCGCCGTTCTGCACCCCAACATCTGGCACGGGCACGGCCCCGGTCAGATCCGTGCCTGGTTCGATCGGGCGCGGCGCGGCGGGATGGCACTGATCGATCCGCTGACGGAGTGGCGGCAGGCCCTGCTGGCGGCCGATGCCGTGATCGGTGACCACGGATCCGTCACCTACTACGCGGCCGCCCTTGGCACTCCGGTGCTCCTGGGGGCCGTGCCGCTCCACGCCCTCGATCCCGAAGCACCGGTCTCCGCGTTCATGCGGGAGGCCCCGAGGCTCGATCCCGATGCCTCCCTGTCGGCGCAGATCGGGGAACTTCTCCGCTGCCACCGGCCGTTGCCCGGTCCGGCCGAATTCACCACCTCCGTGCCCGGTGAGTCGGCGGCCCGGCTGCGGAAGCTCTTCTACTCCATGATGGGTGCGCCGGAACCCGATCGGCCCGCGACGCTGGAGCCGCTCCCGCTGCCCGGGTACGCGGCGGGAACGGTCACCGTGCCGTTGCGGGTACTGACCCGGGTGCTCGGGCCGGGAGAGATCGCCGTCAGCCGCTGGGCGGGGGCGCGGCCCGGCAGCGGACCGGATCCCGTCGGCGAGCTGCACGTCGCCGTCCACGAGGACACCCGGGAGGCGGACGTGCTGGAGCTGGCCGACGTCATCTTCCGGGAGGGCGGGGTCGACGACCCGCGGTTCGGTTCGCCGTCCGCCTGGACCGCCGAAGTGCTCCGCCGGCATCCGGGCTGCTCGCTGGCCGCCTATGTGACCGGCCCCTCCGAATGCGTGGTCCGGGCGCGTGGCGGGGCGCCGCTCCGGATGGTGGCGGTGCCCGGCGTCGATGCGGAGGACCTGGCGGGCACGGACCCCGCCGCGTACGCCTCGGCCCTGTACGCCTGGCTGGCCGCGGAGGGCGGGGAGGCGGTCACCGCCCACGCGCGGGCGGTGACCGAGGGGCTCGTCCTGCGTACGGGCGACCGGCACCATCGCGTCCGGGTCGTTCCGCTGTCACCGTCCGGCCAGGCGGGCTGAGGAGGGACACCACGGGAGTTACGGCGCCACGCAGCGTTCCCGCATGCGTCGCAGATGGACCAGGTGGAACGTGGCGCGCTGGCCGTCGAGGGTCGCGATCGCCGCTTCGATCAGCGGGCGCGCCGAATCGGTGTCGTCCTCGTCCAGCCGGCTCTCGGCGAGATCCGTGAGGGTCCGGGCCGTGTTGTACGTGTCGCCGCTCGACCGGAAGTACGACTGCGCGGTCTCCAGGTACCGCCGGGCCTCCTCGAAGCAGTCGTACGCCTCCTGGTAGCGCCACTGGCGCAGTCTCAGCAGCCCCAGGAATTCGACGGCAGAGGCGTGGCCCCGCTTGTGGCCTGCCGCCGCCTCGGCCCGCGCCGCTGCCCGTGCCGCCGTCTCCGCCTCCTGCCATCGCTTCAACTCGGTGAGGGAGTGGGCCAGTTGTGCGTGAAGGGCTCCGGCGTCCAGGCTCGTGGGGCGATGGGCGTCGACGAGGCGCGCGCCGATGCGGAGCGCCGGCAGCAGCATCTCGTGGTGGCCGGCCTTGAGCTGCAGCGGCCACAGGGCGCGGCACAGGCGGACGGCGGTGTCCGGGTCACCGGACTCCTCGGCGCAGCGCACCGCCTCCACCAGGTTGCCCGACTCCGCCAGCAGCGCGTCGAGGGCGACGCCCCGGTCCCCGTACGTCTGCCCGGTGCGGCCCTCGGCGGGCGCGGGTACCCGCCAGCTCTCCGGGAGCGCCTGGTGGGCGGCCGACGCGGCCAGGTCCGCGTAGGCGTTCAGGGTGCGGGCGAGCGCGGCCGAGCAGGCGGCGATCCCGTCGTCCCGGATCGCCGCCGCCTCAGCGTGCGCGCGGACCGCGTGGCGGTAGTGGTAGCGGCCGCTGCCGGCCGCGCCGGAGCCGCCTTCCAGGAGCATCCGGTCGGCCAGGTCCTCCAGGAGTTCCGCCGTCGCGTCGGGGTCGTGGCCGGTGGTCCGGGCGGCCGTGGCGGCGTCGAAGGCGGGCCAGTCGCGCAGCGCCATCAGCCGGTACAGGCGGGCGGACTCCGGGTCCAGGAGCCGGTAGTTGTCCTCGGCCGCGCCCCGCACCGGGTCGACGTCCGTCCCGGCGCGGCGAGGCGGGAGCGTGGGTGCGGAGAGCTGGTGCGCGGCGGCGCGCAGGGCGTACGGCGACCCACCGCAGCGCCGGAGCAGCGAGGGCAGGGTGGCGCGGGCGGCGGCGACCGTGGACTTGTCCGTGATGTCGGTGAGCAGCCGCACCGCGTCCCGGTCCGTGAGCGGACCGACGGGCACCCGGACGGCGTCGATGCCGGGGAAGGGGGCGCGCGCGACCAGGATCGTGAACACGCCGGGTGCCGAGGTGAGGAACGGCCGCACCTGCGAGGCGGAGTACGCGTGGTCGAGCACGATCAGAAGTCGCAGGTCCGCCACGCGGTGGCGGAAGAACTCGCCCAGCTCGCCGGCCCCGGTCGGCATCTCCTCGTCCGGTACCCGAAGTTGACGCAGCAGGGCACGCAGTACGGTTCCGACGTCGCGTGCGCCGCCGATGCCGCGGCCCCCGAGGTCGGCGTAGATCTGACCGTCCGGGAAGAACCGGGTGGGCTGGGCTCCGAAGTGCACGGCGAGGGTGCTGGAGCCCATGCCGTCCGGGCCGTGCACCAGGGCGAGCCGGGGCCGCCCGTCGGCGCGGCGGGACGCCTCCTTCTGGAGCTGCTTCATCGCCTCCTTGCGATCCGTGAAGAACCTTATGGAGGCGGGGAGGTCCGACCGCACCGTCCGGGCCGGGACGGGGTCGCGGCGCATCCGGGCGGCGAAAGCGGTCCAGGAGGCGGCGAGTTGCGGATCGGTGCGCAGCCGGTCGTGGACCATGCGGGCGACGTCCTCCCGTTCGTCCGGGGCCACGGGTGCGGGGACCTCACGGCCGACGATTCTCCGCACGACGCCTCCGGTGGACTCCCAGGCCCATTTGCCGGCCTCGTTGGCCATCCCCGAGCCGACCGCGCCGAGTACCGCCGAAATCGCCGCCACCGAAGTGGGATCGAGCATGTCGCGCACTCCTCGTTCCCGGTGTTCCGCGCGGCGCGCCCTCCCCGGCACCGTCGCTGTCACCGTGCGGATCAAACGTTAGCGTCAGACGGGCCGGTCTCCCCCGGACATCGTGGTGGAGGCCGACGCGGAGCGACCGTTCAACTGCCCTGAAAGCGACCCGGCTCAGCGGTGTCCGGCCGGATTCGGCATTTCGGAACCACCGCCCCGCCGCCGCCCGTTCACCGCGCCCCGACGCCCTGCACCGTCCGTTCGCGGATGCGGCCGGGCGGTCGTCGAGTGTGTTCACCGCACGCCACACCGTGTTGGATATCCTGGCGGTTGTTCCAGGTCGTCACGGCGAGCCCCGTCGGCCGCAGGCGCGCGGGCCGGGGGCCCGTCGAGGGGAGTAACTGTGCAGGGAGCCGCACACCGGGGTTCGCCCAGGAAGGCCGAACAGGCGTGGCAGCAGGCGGTGGCGCTGCTGAACCAGGGCAATGAGGCGGCCGCCGCGGAACGGTTCTCGTTCGCCGCCGAGCAGGACCCCCTGGCCGCCGATGTCTGGCTGGGGCTGCATGCGACCGGACAGCGCCAGAAGGAGGCGCTGGACGGGATGGTCCGGTCCTCCGGCTCCTTCGGCGCGCTGCGTTCGAAGTTCGGGATGCCGCTGCGCTCCCGGTTCCAGCTCGGCCACTACGTCACCTTCCGGCTGGAGAACGCCCGTGACCTCTGGGTGGCGGCGATGACCTCGC
The DNA here is from genome assembly GCF_038448545.1 of Streptomyces sp. CLV115. Taxonomy (NCBI): domain Bacteria; kingdom Bacillati; phylum Actinomycetota; class Actinomycetes; order Kitasatosporales; family Streptomycetaceae; genus Streptomyces; species Streptomyces sp. CLV115. The sequence goes on along the minus strand of NZ_JBCEWQ010000287.1, from coordinate 458 downwards.
TGCTGGACACGGGAAAGCTCGACGAGGCCTGGGCCGGGCTCTCCACGGCTCAACTGGACTGCGACGAGACCCGGTTCGTCTGTACGCGGTACGCCTTCCTCAAGGAGGACTGGGCCCTCGTGCTCCGGTTCGCCCCGGGGATCCGTGACGCCTTCCTGCACGACGAGGCCCAGCTGTACGTGGGGGCGGCGCTGTTCGCGCAGGGGGTCTGCCACGAGGCGCTGAACGTACTGGCGGAGCTGCCGAAGAAGCTGGAGTCGGGGAGCCGGTTCGACGCGGAGGTCAAGTACTTCATGGGCCGGTCCCTGGAGTCGCTGGGCCGGCCGGAGGAGGCGCTGAGGCGGTACCAGTACGCGTTCCGGTGTGCGCCGGGCCTCTTCGACGTGGACGTGCGGGCGCAGGCGCGTTCCTCGGCCCCGACGGCATCGTCCGTGGCCGGGGAGCCCTCCGCCCCCTAC
>NZ_JBCEWQ010000286.1:0-5028 GCF_038448545.1 Streptomyces sp. CLV115 | reverse complement strand
GTGCGGGATCTCAGCGATCCCGCACCGCCCCTTCGCCTTGATCTCCTGCCCGCGTGCTCAGCCGTCGGAGGCCAGACGGGCCGGGAAGCCGCCGGTGGCGATCGGCCTCCACCGCTCCGGAGTGATCCGGATGATCGACTTCCCCTGCTTCACCATCGCCGCCCGGTACTCGTCCCAGTCCGGGTGCTCACCCGAGATGTTCCGGAAGTACTCGACGAGCGGTTCGACCGACTCCGGCGAGTCGATCACCTCGGCCGAACCGTCCACCTGGACCCAGGGCCCGCCCACCCGTCGCCCGGCCACCGCCCCTCAACGAAGCGCTGCGCGCTGCCCCGCTCGATCTCGTCCGACAGCACGATCACACTGACCCGCGCGTCCCGCTTCGCGTTGCGGGTCTTGGCCCGCTCGGGGTACGTCGAGACGACGATCCGGCCCGCGTCGTCCACCCCGCAGGTCAGCGGGGATCCCTGGGGGCGGCCGTCGGACCGGGTGGTCAGCAGGATCGCCCGGTGCCTGGGCCGTACGAAGGCCGGCAACTCGTCGAGTTCCACGGCCGTGTTCGTCGCGATATCGGGTGCCATGTCCGCAGACTGCGACGACGGTCGACCACCCCGCGCGGCGAGTGCGGCGGCAGGGAACCACCCCGCGCGGCGACTACGACGGCAGGGACTCGCCCTGCACGGCCTGGATGTCGAGCTCCACCCGCAGCGTCGTGCCGATCGCCGAGATGCCCGCCTGCACCACCTGGTTGTAGTTCATGGCGAAGTCCTCGCGGCGCAGCTCCGCCGAGGCGTTGAAGGCCGCACGCACCCCGCCCCACGGGTCCGGGCCCGTGCCGAGGTAGCTCAGGTCCAGGTCGACCGGGCGTTCGACCCCGTGCATCGACAGCCGGCCGTGGACGGTCCAGCGGTCGGGGCCGGCGGGGGTGATCCCGATGGAGCGGTACGTGATCTCGGGGAAGCGGTCCGAGTCGAGGAAGTCGGGCGACCGCAGGTGCTTGTCGCGCATGCCGTTGCCGGTGTCGATGCTCGCCGCGCTGATGACGGCGTCGACCCGGGACCGGTGGACCTCCCCGGAGATCTCGATCCGGCCGCTGAACTCGGTGAACCGGCCCCGCACGCTGGAGATCCCCAGGTGCTGCGCGACCGCGGCCACCGAGGAGTGCGCCGGGTCCAGAGACCAGGTGCCCGGCGGCGGCAGCTCCACGCCGCCCTGGCGGGCCAGCACCACCGTGCCGGCCTCGACCCGCCCGCTCGCCGTGACGAGGGCGGTGGAGGCGGCGGGGGCGTACCCGACCGCGGTGACGATCACGGTGTACGCGCCGGCCTGCAGCGGAGAGTCGGTCCGCACCGTGCCGTCCTCGTCCGCAGTGGCCCGCAGCACCTGCGCGCCGGTCATGTCGGTGACCGTCACGACCGCGTGCTGGACCGCCCAGCCGTCCCGCGTCCGTACCTGTGCGCGAAGTCCCATCGTGTTCTTTCTCCTTGCTCAACGACTCAATGAGTCGGGCCCCGGGGCAGGGACGGCAGGCCGTCCCCTGCCTGCCGTCCCCGCCGCCGGGGCCCATTTCCACCGACCGGTACAGCGTCTCCGCTCGAAACGCCGACCCGCCAGGGGTCTGTGGTGAGAACGCCGTGCAGCAGGCTTCACGGCGTCCGCGCCGCCTGCCGCAGGGTCGCTCCTACTCGCCGGGGTGGGCGAGCTCGATGTCGTGGCCGTCGGCCCCGCGACCGGAGACCGTCAGCGCGCTCGCCACCGGGGGGTAGCCGGTCGCGACGACCGAGTACTCGCCCGAGTCCAGGTCGGTGAAGGCGTACGCCCCGTCCTCCCCGGTCGTCGAGGTGGCGACCACATTGCCCGCCGCGTCGACCAGCGTGACCCGGGCATCCGGCAGCGGCCGCCGTGCGGAACCGGCCCGCACGACACCCTGCACCAGCGCACCGGACTGCAGCGCGGCCTCGACCCGGGTGACGCCCTGGCCGCCGATCTCCACCGGCAGCGCCAGCGGACGGAAGCCGACGGCGTTCACCGCCACGGTCACCGAACCGGGGACCAGCTCACCGAAGGTGAACTCGCCGGTCTCGCCGGACTTGCCGGTGGCCAGCACGTCGCCGCGCACATCGGTCACGATGACCATGGCGCCCTCCACCGGGGAGGAGGTCTCCGCGGCCCGTACGACACCGGCCAGGCCGCTCGTACCGGAGAGCAGGATGTCGTACGCGAGCGGCTCGGCACCGACGACCACCGTGGACGCCTGCGGCTGGAAGCCGTCGGCGGACGCGATCAGAACGTAGCTGCCGGAGCCCGGAGCGTCCAGGCCGTAGCTGCCGTCGGCCTGGGCGACGGAGCGCCCCAGCTGCCGGCCGGCCAGCGAGATCAGCGTGACGGCGGCCCGTGCGACGGGCGCGCCCTCGGCGCCGCGCACCACTCCGTGCACGGACGTGCCGTTCAGGGTGGCGGGGGCCTCCGGGACATCGGCCGAGGTGGCCGTCGGCGTGGCCGTGACCGGGGCCGCTGCCGCGGGGACCGGCGCGTCGGCGATGGCGGCCGGAACCTCGGCCGCCTCGACGGCCGGGGTCTCGGCCGTGGCCGGGGCCTCGCTCGAAGCGCTGGTCTTCAGGGCGACCTCCTTGATGAAGATCGTGATCACGAAGGCGATCAGCGCGGCCGGAGCGGCGTACAGGAAGACATCGCCGACACCGTGCCCGTAGGCGCTCTCCACGACCGTACGGAACGGCGCGGGCAGCTTGTCCAGGTCGGGGATGCCCCCGCCGCCGGTACCGCCGTGGCCCATGGCAGCGCCCTTGGGACCGAGGTCCGCGAGCCCGTCCTTGACGTAGTGGGTGACGCGGTTCGCCATGACGGCGCCCAGCGCCGAGACGCCGATCGCACCACCGAGGGAACGGAAGAAGGTGACGACGGAGCTGGCCGAGCCGAGGTCGGACGGAGCGACCTGGTTCTGCGTGGCGAGCACCAGGTTCTGCATCATCATGCCGATGCCGAGACCCATGACGGCCATGAAGACCGCGATGTGCCAGTACGTCGTGTCGTACCGGATGGTGCCGAGCAGCCCGAGACCGGCGGTGACCAGGAAGCCACCGGTGACCAGCCAGGCCTTCCAGCGGCCGGTCTTGGTGATGATCTGGCCGGAGACCGTCGAGGAGATGAACAGACCCGCGATCATCGGGATCGTCATGACGCCCGACATCGTCGGCGACTTGCCGCGTGCCAGCTGGAAGTACTGGCTGAAGAAGACGGTGCCCGCGAACATCGCGATACCGACGAACAGCGAGGCCAGCGAAGCCAGCGTGATGGTGCGGTTGCGGAAGAGGCGCAGCGGGATGATCGGCTCGCTGGCCCTGGCCTCGACGGCCACGAAGATCCCGGCGAGCACGAGGGAACCGATGACCATCGCGGCGGTCTGCCAGGACAGCCAGTCGTACTTGTCGCCCGCGAAGGTCACCCAGACGAGCAGCAGCGACACGGCGGCGCTGATGAAGAAGGCGCCCCACCAGTCGACCTTGACCTGACGCTTCACGACCGGGAGCTTCAGCGTCTTCTGGAGCACGATCAGCGCGATGACGGCGAACGGCACACCGACGTAGAAGCACCAGCGCCAGCCCATCCAGCTGGTGTCGGTGATGACACCGCCGAGCAGCGGGCCACCGACGGTGGCGACGGCGAACACCGCACCGATGTATCCGCTGTAGCGACCGCGCTCACGCGGGGCGATCATCGCCGCCATGACGATCTGCGCCAGGGCGGAGAGACCGCCGACGCCGATGCCCTGGACGACACGGCAGGCGATCAGCATGCCGCTGCTGGTCGACATACCGGCGACGACCGAGCCGGCGACGTAGATGACGAGGGCTATCTGGACCAGCAGCTTCTTGCTGAACAGGTCGGAGAGCTTGCCCCACAGGGGGGTGGTGGCGGTCATCGCCAGCAGCGAGGCCGTAACGACCCAGGTGTAGGCGCTCTGGCCGCCGCCGAGGTCGGAGATGATCTCGGGCAGTGCGTTCGAGACGACGGTCGACGACAGGATGGCGACGAACATGCCGAGCATGAGCCCGGCCAGCGCCTCCATGATCTGCCGGTGTGTCATCGGCGCGCCGGACGTGGGATCCGGGGATCCCCCGTGCTTGGCGTGGCCGCCCCGCACACCGGCTGGTGTGGTCGTAGCCATTTAAGTCCTTGTCTTTGCTTCTGTTACACGGGTGTACGGGTGTGCGAGTCGTTGTCGCTGTCGGCATGCCGGGAGCGGCAGTCGCCGCTGTGCTTTCCGGGGCCGCACCCGCTGGGCCCGCGACAGGCGAAACTGTCGCGCAGCCGGGCCAACAGCGTGTTGAGCTGTCCGACCTCGTCGTCAGACCAGTCGGAGAGGTTGTGGGCGAACATCTCGGTGGTCCGCCGGTTCAGATCGCGGAGCACGTCGTGTCCGTCGGGGGTCAGCCGCAGGATGCGGGACCGCTTGTCCGCCGGATCAGCAGACCGCTCGATCCAGCCACGCTCGGCCACATGGGCGACATGACGGCTGGTCACCGACATGTCGACGTCCAGCAGCTCGGCCAGTCGGCTGATCCGCATCTCGCCGTGCTGCCGGAGAAGAGCCAGCACGGCGGCGGAGCCGCCCGGACATTCGGCGGGCAGGATGCGGGCGAGACCTCTCTTGACGGCCCCTACGGCACTCAGCTGCCGGGCCAGTTCTTCGTACTGACTCCGTGCGGCCACGGGACCCCCCAGACATCTCACCGGTTCATCTTGTTGCTTAGGGCAACCATAGAAGCCGTTGGTTGCTGCAGGCAAACGAAAGGGGGCTTGCAGAAGTAAAGGAAAGCAAAAGGCTGCGTACGGCTCCGGTCAAAGGTCCAGCGTGTGGCGTGCGGGCGATGCGGGATGTGTCTCGCGCCACAGCCGGGGCGGATGAGGCGCCGCCCGGGGCGGCGTCGGCAGCGTGAGGAAACGGCCACGCCGAGTGCCCGAAGCGGGGCGGCGAATGCCCGGAGCGGGGGCGGGTGAGTGCTTGGA
>NZ_JBCEWQ010000285.1:0-5048 GCF_038448545.1 Streptomyces sp. CLV115 | reverse complement strand
CCCCACCACCCTCCGCGCCCACCTCACCACCACCACACCCACCAGCATGGAGATCACGCTCACCGATGGCACCGGCGCGCCGGTCGCCCACATCGGGGAGCTGGTCACCCGGCCGATCACGCTGGACCGGCTCTCCGCGGCAGCCGCCCCCGCTGCCACCACCGGGCTCCATGTCGTGGAATGGGTTCCGGCTCCGGCGTCCGAATCCTCCTCCCCCCTGGGGCCGGTGAGCGTGCTCGGGCCGGATCCGCTGGGCCTGTGCGACATGCTGCGGGACGCGGCCGGTGCGGCGGAGTCCTGCACCGCGTACGACACCCTTGCCGCGCTGCGCGAAGCGGTCGACGGCGGCGCCTGCGTGCCGGCGCGCGTGCTGGTCACCTGTGTCGGTGACAGCGATGGGCACCAGGAGATACCCGAAGCCGTACGGTCGGTGCTCGGGCGGGTGACCGAATGCGTTCAGGAATGGCTGGCCGACGAGCGGTTCGCGGACGCGCAACTCGTGGTCGTCACCCGCAATGCCGTCGCCACGCGCCCCGGTCCGGAGATCCGTGACCTGGCCGCCGCGCCCGTCTGGGGACTGGTCCGCTCAGCGCGCACGGAGAATCCGGATCGCTTCGCGCTGCTCGACCTGGACGGCCCTGCGGCCTCCGACACGAGCGCCGCAGCCCAGTCCGACGTACTGTCCGAAGTCCTGTCCGCGCGGCTGCCCGAGGCGGCGGTCCGGGACGGTGGTGTCCATGTGCCGCGGCTGACGCGCGCGGCGGATGCCTCCGGTGTGCTGGTGCCGCCCGCCGACTGTGCCTCGTGGCGGCTGGACGTCACCAGCAAGGGCACCCTCGGCAACCTCGGTCTGCTCCCCCATCCCGAGGGCGAACGTCCCCTCGAAGCCCACGAGATACGGGTGGCCATGCGGGCGGGCGGCCTCAACTTCCGGGACGTGATGGTCGGCCTGGGCATGTATCCGGGGGACGATGCCCGGATCGGCGGCGAGGGCGCGGGCGTGGTCGTCGAGGTGGGTACGGAGGTGACCTCGGTCGCCCCGGGCGACCGCGTGATGGGTCTGTTCCCGTCCGGCGGGCTCGGTCCGCTCGGTGTCACCGACCACCGCTGGGCGGCCCGGATTCCCCTGGGGATGACGTTCAACGAGGCCGCTGTGGTCCCCGTCGTCTTCCTGACGGCGTATTACGGGCTGGTGGACCTGGCGAGACTGCGGGCCGGGGAACGACTGCTCGTGCATTCGGCGGCCGGCGGCGTGGGCATGGCGGCCCACCAGATCGCCCGACACCTCGGCGCGGACGTCTACGGCACCGCCGGCACCGGCAAATGGGCCACCCTGCGCGGACTCGGCTTCGACGACACCCACCTGGGCAACTCCCGCACCACCGACTTCGAGGACCAGTTCCTCACCGCCACCGACGGCCACGGCATGGACGTCGTACTCGACTCCCTGGCCAAGGAATTCGTCGACGCCTCCCTGCGCCTCCTCCCCCACGGCGGCCGCTTCCTGGAGATCGGCAAGACCGACATCCGGGACCGGGACGAGATCGCCCAGCAGTATCCGGGCGTGGCGTACCAGGCGTTCGACCTGATGGAGGCCGGACCCGACCGCATCCAGGAGATCTGGGCCGAACTCGTGGCGCTGTTCGAGGCCGGAGCACTGACTCCGCCGCCGATCACCGCGTGGGACATCAGCCATGCGCCGGATGCTCTGCGCTATCTCAGCCAGGCGCAGCAGACGGGCAAGACCCTGCTGACGTTGCCGCGTGGGCTGGACCCCGAGGGCACCGTCCTGATCACCGGCGCCACCGGCACCCTCGGCACCCTCCTCGCCCACCACCTCGTCACCCACTACAACGCCCGCCACCTCCTCCTCACCAGCCGCCGCGGACCCCACGCCCCCGGCGCCACCGAACTCGTCACAGAACTCACCCGAACAGGCGCCCACGTCACCCTCACCGCCTGCGACACAGCAGACCACGACGCCCTCGCCCACCTCCTCGACACCATCCCCACCGACCACCCCCTCACCGCCGTCATCCACACCGCAGGCACCCTCGACGACACCACCATCGACACCCTCACCCCCCAACGCCTCGACACCGTCCTCAAACCCAAAACAGACGCCGCCTGGAACCTCCACACCCTCACCCGCCACCACGACCTCACCGCCTTCGTCCTCTACTCCTCCGCCGCCGGCCTCCTCGGCAACCCCGGCCAGGCCAACTACGCCGCCGCCAACACCTTCCTCGACGCCCTCGCCCACCACCGCCACACCCAAGGACTCCCCGCCACCTCCATCGCCTGGGGACTGTGGGAATCGTCCGGCGGCATGGGCGGCACCCTCAGCCGGGCAGATCTGGACCGTCTGGCAGAGACCGGCGCCGGAGCTCTCACGACCGAGCAGGGACTCGCGGCCCTCGACGAGGCGATCGGGCACCACCGGCCCGTGCTCGCAGCCATACCCATGAACTCCTCCACCCTGCGCAGGCGTGCCGAGCGCGGAACCCTGCCCCCGATCATGCGAGGCCTGGTCCGTACCCCCGTACGCCGGGCGGCGGCGGGCGGCTCCGGCACGAAGAGCGGCACCACGCTCGTCGAACGCCTGGCCGTGCTGCCCGAGGCAGAGCAGACGCAGCTGCTGCTCGACCTCGTACGGGACGAGATCGGTGCGGTGCTCGGACGCTCGGGCGGCAGCGCCCTTGAGCCGAACCGCACGTTCAAGACGCTCGGCTTCGACTCGCTGTCCGCCGTCGAACTCCGCAACCGGCTCGGCACCACAACCGGCCACCGGCTCTCACCGACCCTCGTCTTCGACCACCCCACCCCGGCGGCCCTCGCCGCCCACCTGCGCACGGTACTGCTCGGGGACCGCTCCGCCGTGGTGACCAGGAACGCGCAGCCCGCCGCGCCCGAGGAGAACGACGATGCCGTCGCCATCGTCTCGATGGCCTGCCGCTTCCCGGGCGGGGTGGCCTCGCCGGAGGACCTCTGGCGACTGCTGCGGGACGGCGTCGACACCATCGGCCCCTTCCCGACCGACCGGGGCTGGGACCTCGACAGTCTCTACGACCCGAACCCGGAAGCGACCGGGACCTCGTACACGCGGCACGGCGGATTCCTGCACGACGCCTCCGGCTTCGACGCCGACTTCTTCGGCATCAACCCGCGCGAGGCGCTCGCCATGGACCCGCAGCAGCGGCTGCTCCTCGAAACGGCGTGGGAGACGCTGGAACGGGCCGGACTGGACCCCGAGACCCTGCGCGGAAGCGATACGGGCGTGTTCGCCGGCGTGATCACCAGCGATTACGTGACGCGCTTCGGCCAGTTGCCCCAGGAACTGGAGGGATACGTCTCCACGGGTACGACCACCAGCGTCGCGTCGGGCCGCATCTCCTACACGCTCGGGCTCGAAGGGCCGGCCGTGACCGTGGACACGGCGTGTTCGTCGTCGCTGGTCGCCCTGCATCTCGCGGCGCAGGCACTGCGAAACGGGGAGTGCGGGCTGGCCCTGGCAGGCGGGGCAACCGTCATGTCGGGCCCGGTCAATTTCGTGGAGTTCAGCCGACAGCGCGCGCTGTCCCCCGATGGGCGCTGCAAGGCGTTCTCGTCGGACGCGGACGGCACCGGCTGGGGCGAGGGTGTCGGCCTGGTCCTCCTGGAGCGGTTGTCGGACGCGCGGCGCAACGGTCACGAGGTCCTGGCGGTACTGCGGGGGAGTGCGGTCAATCAGGACGGTGCGTCGAATGGGCTGACCGCGCCGAACGGTCCGTCGCAGCAGCGGGTGATCCGTCAGGCGCTGGCGAACGCGGGTCTGACGGGTGCGGACGTCGACGTGGTCGACGCGCACGGTACCGGCACCAAGCTGGGTGATCCGATCGAGGCGCAGGCGTTGCTGGCGACGTACGGGCAGGAGCACACGGCCGACCAGCCGTTGTGGCTGGGCTCGTTGAAGTCGAACATCGGCCACACCCTTGCCGCCGCCGGTGTCGCCGCCGTCATCAAGATGGTCCTCGCGATCCAGCAGGGGACGCTGCCGCGCACGTTGAATGTGCAGGAGCCGACCGGTCACGTGGACTGGGAGTCGGGTGCTGTCTCACTGCTGACGCAGGAGCGTTCCTGGCCGGAGCTGGAACGGCCGCGCCGGGCCGCTGTCTCTTCATTCGGCTTCAGCGGTACGAATGCGCATCTGATTCTGGAGCAGGCGCCGGTGGAGGTGGGTGGGGAGTCGCAGGAGGCTGTCCCTGTCGGCCTGGGTGGTGCGGTGCCGTGGGTGTTGTCGGCCCGGAGCGGTGCGGCGTTGCGTGAGCAGGCGGCCCGGCTTGCGGGGTTTGTCACTGATCGGCCGGACGCGGATGCGGATGCGGATGCAGTTGCGGTCGGTTCTGCGCTGGTGCACGCCCGTACCGCTTTCGATCACCGGGCGGTTGTTGTGGGCGCGGACCGGGATGAGCTGTTGCGGGGTCTGGAGGCGGTGGCGGAGAACGGGGAGTCGCGGTCGGTCGCGCCGGGGCGGACGGTGTTCGTCTTCCCGGGTCAGGGTTCGCAGTGGATTGGTATGGCTGCGGGTCTGTATGCGGATTCTGCGGTGTTCCGGGCGCGGTTGGAGGAGTGTGCGCGGGCGCTGGAGCCGTTCGTGGAGTGGGATCTGCTGGAGGTGCTGCTCACGGAGGAGGGTGCTGGGCTTCTGGAGCGGGTGGATGTGGTGCAGCCGGCCTTGTGGGCGGTGATGGTGTCGTTGGCGGGGTTGTGGCAGTCCTACGGGGTCGTTCCGGATGCGGTGGTGGGGCATTCGCAGGGTGAGATTGCTGCGGCGGTGGTGGCCGGGGCTCTGTCGTTGGAGGACGGGGCTTTGGTGGTGGCGTTGCGGAGTCGGGCGATTGTGGTTCTGGCGGGTCGGGGCGGGATGGTGTCGGTTGCTCTGGGTGTGGATCGGGTGCGGTCGTATCTGGAGCGGTGGCCGGGTGAGGTGGCGGTGGCCGCGGTCAATGGGCCGTCTTCGACGGTGGTGTCGGGTTCCTCCGGTGCTTTGGATGAGTTGGTGGGGGTTC
>NZ_JBCEWQ010000284.1:0-5062 GCF_038448545.1 Streptomyces sp. CLV115 | reverse complement strand
GGGCCCTTCCCCCGGAGGGAAGGGCCCACAACGGCCGGGACGGACTGGGAAGGGCTCGGTCAGCGGTTCAGCGGCGGGGTCCGCCCGGTGTCGCTCCCGGGCACCGCCGCCACCGCGGCGGTGTCGAAGGGGCGTGTGCGACGCGAGGCCGCGTACGCAGGCACCACCGAGAGCAGACCGATGAACGCCATGCAGGCACCGACCCACAGGGCGGCGACCAGCCCCGCCCCGGCACTGATGGCGACGCCGCCCGCCCATGGCCCCAGGACCACACCGATGTTGATCGCCGAGGCGTTGACCGTACTGACCAGCGGGCCGTCGTTGGCCACCCGCATCACCCGGGCACCCATGGCGGGGTTGAGCGGCAGCCCGATCAGGCCGAGCACGACGAGGACGACGACAGTGGCCACGCGGTGGTGGGCGACCAGCGCGAACACCACCAGGCAGAGCGTCACCCCGATGAGGCCGTAGAAGATCATCGGCATCATGTAGCGGTCGACGAACCGGCCGGTGATCGCGTTGCCGACGACCGTGCCGATGCCGAAGACCGCGAAGAGCCAGGGCACGGCAGCCGGCGAGAAGCCGCCGATGTCGACGAAGATCGGCGAGAAGTAACTGGTGCCGGCGACGATGGAACCGATGACCATGGCGTTGGTGCAGTAGACCGCCCAGAGCCGGGGGTTGCGCAGGGCGGCGACCTCACCGCGTACGTCGATCCGTTCCGGCAGCGGGGTGACCGGCACCAGCCACCACACCGCGACGGCGCTCAGCCCGGCCACCGCGCCCACTGCCCAGAAGCTCGCCCGCCAGCCGAAGTGCTGGTCGATCAGGGAGGCGGCGGGCAGCCCGACCACCTGGGCGATCATGACGCCGCCGAGCAGGATCGACAGCGCGCGCCCGCGCAGCTCCGGACCGACCATCTGGGCGGAGACCGCGACGGAGATGCCGAAGAAGGCGGAGGCGGCGAGCGCGGTGACGACCCGCGCGATCACGAGCACCCAGAACTCCGGTGCCAACGCGCCCAGCGCCTGGCCGAGCATGAACACGAGGAGCAGACAGATCAGGGCCTTCTTGCGCGGCACCCGCAGCAGCGCGACCGTCAGCAGGGGGCCGCCGATCACCATGCCCAGTGCGAAGACGGAGATGAGGTATCCGACCGTGGACACCGAGACGTCGAACTCGGCCGACAAGCTGGGCAATAGCCCGGAGACCATGATCTCGGTCGTGTTGAGGCAGAAGACGCCGATCCCGAGTGTGAAGATGGCGATGGGCATGTGACTCCAATTCAGCGCAGCCGTCCGAGCGGCCGGGAGCCCGTGCTCCCCGGCCGCGTGGGTCCGGACGGTCTGTTTCTTGTCTCGCCGGCGTCAGGGCCGGCTGGGGTTGATCAGATCGGGGGCGCGCCACCCGTCGAGGTCGTACTCCGCCATGCATTCCTCGGCGAAGCCCTTGTACGCGTCGACGAGTCCGGAGCTCTGCTGGGCCAGCAGGAGTTCGATCCGGACGTTCTCGTGGTTGCCCGAGTAGTTGCGCTCGTACAGTTCGTGCCGGCCGCCGAACTCGGTGCCTATGGAGTCCCAGATGAGCTTCATCAGCTTGACGCGCTCGACGGCGTCGTAGCCGTTCGAGCCGCGCACGTACTTGTCGAGCAGAGGCCGCAGTTCGGGCCGCCGGAAGTCGCTGGCGTGGGAGTTGACGTAGATCAGCGCGCTGCCGAGGTCCTGCTGGAGGATCTCGCGTATTCGCGGGTAGCCGATCGTCATGAACCACCGGTACGCCATGCCGTAGTCGAGGTTGGGCAGCAACGCTCCGTCGTGCCAGGGGTCGGGGTTCTGCGCCATGGCGTCACCGAGGCCCCAGAACATGTTCCGCCAGGCGAGGACCTCGCCGATGCGGGTCTGGATGCCGCGGAAGTCCTTGGTCCCGGTGGCCTCGACCCCCTTGAGCAACAGGCCCGCGAGGAAGTCGAGTTTGACGCCGAGGCGGGTGATGCCGTGGAAGGTGAGCCGGTGGGTGAAGCCGGAGGCGTTCAGGAAGGTGCCGGCCTTGGCGGTGTCGCCGTAGATGAAGACGTTCTCCCACGGGACCTTCACCCGGTCGAGGATGAAGATGGTGTCGTTCTCGTCCATCCGGCTCGACAGCGGGTAGTCGAACGGGCTGCCCATGGAGTCGGCCATCGCCCCGTACGAGGGACGGCAGATCAGCTTCACGCCGGGGGCTTCCATCGGAAGGGTGCACACCAGCGCGTACTCGCGTTTCTGCACCGGCAGCCCGTAGTGGGCGATGAAGTTGTAGTGGGTGATCGCCGAACCCGTCGCGACGACCTTGGCGCCACTGACGATCAGGCCGTCGTCCCGCTCCTCCTCCACGTGGACGAAGACGTCGTTGCTGTCGGCGGGGCGGTGGCGGTCCACGGGCGGATTGATGACCGCGTGGTTCCAGTACAGGACCTTCTCCTGCGCCTCGCGGTACCAGCGGCGGGCGTTGTCCGCGTACTCCCCGTAGTAGTCGGGGTTGACGCCCAGGCTGACCAGGAAGCTGGCCTTGTAGTCCGGGCTGCGGCCCAGCCATCCGTAGCTCATGCGCGCCCACTCGGCGATCGCCCCGCGGTCCGCGACCAGGTCCTCGGCCGTGCGCGGGATACGGAAGAACTTGTGGGTGTAGCCCTGGCTTCCGGTGTCCGTCGGCGCCGTCAGGATCTCCGCGCGCTCCGGATCGTGCAGCGAGTCGTAGAGCCGGGCCGTCATGCGCGCGGTGTTGCGGAAGGCCGGGTGCTTGGTGACGTCGTCGACCCGCTCGCCGTACGCCCAGATCTCCCGGCCGTCGCGGAGGCTCTCCAGGTATTCGTCCCCGGTGAGCGGCCGGGTGACGGCCGGGGTGCCGGTGGCTGCGTCGTGGTTCTGCGCTGTCATGCGTGGCCTTCCCTGATCAACTGGTGGAAAGCGGCGATCTGTTGGGTGGTGACCGGGTCGTCGAGCGAACCGGACCAGGGCGCGCCCGCGTCCTGCGCGGCCAGTTCCGGGAACGCGCCGCGGAAGAAGGCGAGCGGTCGCCCGCCGTGCGCCTCGAAGCCCGTCACCGCCCCGACGAGCAGCAGGTGGTCTCCGCCGTCGTAGTGGCGCCAGGGGCGGCACACCAGGTGTCCGAGAGTGTCGGCGAGGAGCGGGATCCCGTCCGCGCCGGTCGTCCAGCGGACGGGACCGGACATCGGCCGGCCCGCGAAGTGCAGGGCGATGTCCCGCTGTTGCTCGGTGAGGAAGTTGATGGCGTAGGGGCCCGAGGCCAGGTGTCCGGCGGCCCGGCTCCTCCTGTCGAGACCGACGAGGACGAGCGGCGGGTCCAGGGAGACGGAGGTGAAGGAGTTCACCGTGATGCCGTGGACTTCGGGTCCGCGCCGGCAGGTGACCACCGTGACACCGGTGAGGAAGTTCCCCAGGCACGCGCGCAGCCGGCGCGTGTCGTCCGGTGTCCGGGGCGGTGCGGCGCTCTGTGTTGTGGTCATCGCGTCACTGCCCGTCCGCGGGTGGGGCGTCCGGGTCAGTGGACGCCTTCGCGTATCCCCTCGATGTGGCGGGCCAGTTTCTCGACGTTGCCGCAGCGGAAGACGTCCTCGACGCCGACGTCGATGGCGAGCGCCTTCTGCAGGTGGGAGGCGAGCTGCACGAAGTGCAGGGAGTTGCCGCCGTTGTCGAGGAAGGCGTCGGTGGTGGAGCAGTCCTCGACACCGATGATGTTCTTCCAGATCTGCAGCACGGCGGCTTCGAGCGGGCTGTTCATGCGGTCACCTTTTTCGAGTCGCTGGTCCACGGTGTCCGGAGCCCCGAGCGCGCTCCGGTCGATCTTTCCGTTCACGTTGACGGGGAACGCGTCCAGCCGGCGGAAGTCCGACGGGATCATGTAGTCCTGGAGCAGTTCCCCGAGGTGTGCGACGAGTTCGGAGTTGGCGGGGCGCTGTTCGTCGCGGGTGGTGAAGAACGCGACGAGGGACTTCTGGGTGACCTCGTCGCCGAATGCCTTGACGACGGCCTGGTCGATGGCGTCGTGGGCCTTGAGCGCGAGTTCCACCGTGGTCGGCTCGACCCGGTAGCCGCGGATCTTGACCATGTTGTCCGCGCGGCCGGCCAGCACGATGTCACCCTCCGGCGTGGTACGCGCGAGGTCCCCGGTCCGGTAGAGGAGGCCGTCGCCGGGGCGGGGGCCGGGGACGAACTTCCGTGCCGTCAGCTCCTCGTCGCCCACGTACCCCCGGGCCACGCCCGCGCCGCCGATGTACAGCTCGCCCGTCTCGCCGGGGGCGCACGGTTCGAGCCGCTCGTCAAGGACGGCCGTGGTCATCAGTGGCATGGGGCGGCCGACGGGGACGGCCTTCGTCTGCGCGAGGGAGTCGGGGGCCGTCACCGGGTGGACGGCCACCAGCGAGGAGCCCTCGGTGCAGCCGTAGCAGTTGTAGATCCGGGCGTCGGTCTCCCGGACGGCCCTCGCGAGGTGGTGGGGCGAGGGGAAGTCGCCGCTGATCGTGATCACCCGCAGGCGGCGCAGGCTCTCGATCTCGTTGTCGACCAGCAGGTTGAACAGGCCGCACGGCAGGCTGAGGAAGGTCACCCCGTGTTCCTCGATGACGTCCCTCAGCTCCGGCAGGGTCGGCAGCCCCGGCGGCAGGACGACCAGCTTGGCGCCGTGCAGCAGGCTCTGCCAGATCTCGATGGTCGAGGCCGCGAACGAGAAGGCGGCCTGCTGCACGAAGCAGTCCTGCTCGTCGATGCGCAGTTCCTCGCTGGGGACGGCGAGACGGGCCAGGCCGCGGTGCGGGATCCTGACGCCCTTGGGCCTGCCGGTGGACCCGGAGGTGAACATGATGAACGCCGTGCTCTCCGCGTCCACCTCGGTCTCCGGGTCGTCGTCGGCCAGGGGTTCGGCCCGCTCGACGACATCGGCGGCGCGCAGCTCGGGGATGTGGTCGCCGAAGACGGCCGTGTCCCACTCCCCCTGGTGGACGACCAGGCGCACCGAGGCGGTGTCGAGGACGTCCTTGATCACGCGCTCGGGGTGGGCGGGGTTCAGG
>NZ_JBCEWQ010000283.1:0-5078 GCF_038448545.1 Streptomyces sp. CLV115 | reverse complement strand
CCCACCACGGCCCCACCCACGCCCCGAGGTGTTGCGATATCCGGCGGCCCCCGCACCCCGGACCGGCGCCCGCTCGTCCCGCCGCGCCTCGGTCATCGCCCTGGCTGCTGACCGCACGGGGCAGCCGGCCTCGCGCAGCTCCTTGTTCACCCGCGTCCTGCGGGCCGTGGCACGGGGCGTTCTTCGCTCGCACCGGTACATCCACGCCGTCGTCGACCAGCTGCGCGCCGAGGACCACGAGATCCGCGACGAGGACATCGCCCGGCATTCCCCCTCAACCACAAGAATCTCAACCTGCTCGGTTCTCCCGCTGGTTGGACCGTATCGCTGTTGATGCTGTCCGGGCCTCAGGGGTCTGCGAGAAACAGCTTTGGGACACCGGCCGCAACCGGACGCGCTAGTCGCACGTCTCCACAGGCACGCCTACGATCTCCATCACCCGCTGCACCAGCCACGCCACGTCAGCCTCCTGCAGCTCCCACGGTCTCCGAACCGGAGGATCCAGCAGGCAGCACAACATCCACGCCACGCCGTCACACGCCGGCCTGCACCCCTGCCCCAGATGGTGCTGGCAGGGCATCTCGCTCCTCGCTGAAGTTTGGTTCGGCCTGCGTCGGCAGCTTTGGCACTGAGAGCCCGCGCTTCTCCACCCGCATGAGCGCACCCCTCAACTGAGTGCGCAACGTCTCGGTGGCGTCCCGCTCCGGATTGAGCGTCAGTAGGTACCAGCGGATCGCCGGACACAGGGAGCCGGTCTTGGCCCGCTCTATCGCCGAGACGAACATCGACAGCACGGACGTACCCAAGGCCGAGGTCGCGGACAGCTTCGTCGCCTTCTGCGCCCACCCGGCACCGGTTCCGGAGCGGTGGCTGCTCCTCAACGGCGGCTTCCCCCGGGAACGCGGATCCGGCTGGGGCAGTACACCCTGCAGACCTTCACCGAGGTCGAGGTCCGTGAAACCGGCGCCTTCCACGTCCCATCCACGAGCCTCGAAGCCCTGACTGCCTTCTGCACCGCGATCTCGGTGGAGATCGACGCCATCATGACCGGCGTGACGCACAAACGGCGCATCGCCAACCGGCGCGCCCGGCGCCTCGAACGAGCCGCCCGTCACCTCCTGGCCGCCTACCAGCGCACCTACGACGACAACGGCTTCTGGCCTGTGGAAACCGACGAACTGCTCCTCGACTACGTCATCGCCCTGGAGGCCCTGCTCATCAGCCCCGTGGACGAGCGCCACAAGAACATCGCCAAGAACATCCGGTCCCGTGCCGCCGCTCTCTGCCTCACACCGGTGGAACAGGCACGAACCGAAGCCCTCGTCAAGAATGCCTACAAGGCCCGATCCGCCTACGTCCACGGCGGCGTGATCGAGGACCAGGCAGAGAAAGAGAAGCTGGAAGCGCTGCGCACGCTCAGACTCATCACGCTGCAGATCTTCCTGCGCTGGCTCATCCTGACCCCCTCGGACACCAACGACCTCGCACCCCTGCTCGACGCCGCCGAGGGCCCGGACCACGCGCGCCTCATCGAACAGCCGCTGCGTGACTTCTTCACCGCTACCCCGCAACGCGCGCGCCCCGCAGATATCGCCTGACTCGGGCCGTGGCCGAGCACCGCGCGACCGGCCGCACCAACCAGAGCCATCGGGTGTCGTTTCGTGGGGTGTAGTTGGAGTACGGGGCGCGGTGTGTGCTGGGGATATCCAGGGTTGGTCGAGACTGTGTGAGCGCGGGTTTGCGGGGGCGTAGGCCTGCTGGTCTGGGGATGTCTCTTCTTCATTGAGGTCTTCTTGGCATTCCTCAGATAGCGTCAACTTCTAAAGGCCCAGGTGTATTTTCCCTGGTCACGGCCTTCTGAGTCGACCGCAGGGCAGAAAAGAAGGGCCTACCGGCGGAGTGAGCGGAACCCTTTTGGGACGGGGCGGCGGTGGGTTTCGGCGAGGTGGTCCAGGCGGGCCTGGTCCAGGGACGCCTTGGTGATGATGCGTTCGGTGCCGTCGAGGATGCTCGGGATCGCGGCTTGGCGGATCAGAGGGAGGCACATTCGAAGAGGGAGAGGTCCGGGCGGGCGACGACGAGGTCTTCCTGGGCCCGCCAGCGTCCGCCGGCGCCGTGGCAGTCCGCGCAGCTGCCTTCGGGAGTGTGGCGGTCGAAGTGCGCAGTGGTCAGGGGACCGGCGCCGGCGTCCGCGACCGGGCCCGTGTCCGGGCCGATCCGCGGGAGGCGCGAGTAGAGCAGTCCGAGGTGCCCGTCGATCCCGGTGAGGGTGGCGACCGCGGAGCGGGGGTTGCGGTTCAGGCGGCGCTGGTCGACCGCGAGCGTGGCGCCGAGGCCGAGGACACGGTCGGCCTTGGGGCGGTTGCGCTGGGTGATGCACTGGCGTACGAACAGCGAAAGGCCCTCCAGGTACCGCAGTTGGACCTCGCTGTGCAGGGTGTCGATAGCGAGTGAGGTTTTGCCGATGCCGATGCCGATGCCGCTGCCGCTGCCGCTGGTGAAGGCTACGAGCCGGCCTTTGGGGATGCTGACGGACACGTCGCGCAGGTTGTTGGTGAGCACACGACGTCGATGGTGTCGCGCGCCTTGCCGGCCCCGGCAGCGTGGGAGGCCGGCATGCGCGTGTCCGATACGGGCCGGGTCACGCCTCGTCCGCCTTCCCGCCGAGCTTGGCGAGGTCGGGGGCGAACACGGCCATCCACTGCGGGTGCAGTCGGTAGAAGACCACGTCGTGGTCCCAGTCGAAGGCATCGTCTCCGTAGAAGTCCCGGAAGTACGCGAGCAGGTCTGGCCAGTCGGCGGCTGGCTCGCCGCGGTGGGGGTTGAGGACCTCCGCGGTGCCGTGTGTGAACACACCCAGATCCTCCCCGCGCATGTGCGCGGCGCTGACGGCGGGCCGGGCGGCGAGGTGCCGGGCCTTTGCGGCGCCGCGCGCGGTGCCGAAGTGCCACTTTCCGTGCAAGAAGTGCCCGTCCACGCCGCTGACCCGCGGCTCGGCCTTCGCCGTCACGGTGGACAGCGCAAGCGTGCACATGCCGGTGAGCACGCGAGTGAGATGCTCGGCGGTGAGCGTGCGCTCGCTGCTGATGATCGACCGCAGGTGCGCCGTGGAGCGGGAGAGCGAGGCGTCGAGGAGGGCTTGGAGCCGCTGGAGATCACCGGGTGTTTCGCGCATGAGGGTCCTTATCTGTCCGTCGTCCAGGTCCGCGCCACCACACGGCACCGACCGGCGCCCCCACTGTCTCCACAAAACCCGACATCTTCTGTCGTATTTCTTGCGGTGCCCTCTGCACCCTGCCATCGGGGTGCGGGCAGGCGTACAGGCGACGACCGGCTGCAAAACGCCGCGACCCTGCGCCGCGCCCGCGGCCGGGCGGTGCTGGATTGTTCCGGACGGGTTGTGGGAGACCGCCAAGCTGTTGATCCCGCCGTCGAAGGTGCGGCCGCAGGGTGGCGGGACGCAGGACACACCTGATGAGACGCAGTTCGCGGCGATCATCTACGTACTGGTCAGTGGCTGTGCCTGGCGGGCTGTGCCGCCCCGCTTCGGCGTCTCCAAGTCATGCCGTCCTTGCCTCGGCGGGTGACGTCGGAGCCGGTGTAACCGGGCGGGTGCTGGCGGAACAACGTGTCGATCCGAAGGTCCGCTCGACGATGCCCTCGGCGGTCGGTGCGAACGGCGGAGCGGCCTGCCCGCTGCGCCCAGAACCGTGCCCGCCTCGTGCGGGCCCTCTGCACGCGGCTGGACCGCCTCACAGAAGCCCAGGCTTCCGCCTCGTAGCTGCGGGCCGGATGTCAGTGCCCGCCGCCAGGCGGTCCGTAAGGTACTGCTGTGCCGAGGTGAGTGGTGATCGGTTCTCCATAGTGGCCTCCTCCCGGTTCGGCGGGCGTCTGGCCGGCCCGACCCAACCCATGGACCGTGGCAGAAGCCGCGTGACAGAAGCCGCCAACCATGTCAACTGAAGCTTCTATTTCGGAATGAGTTCGGTGTATTGACCTAAATCAGTGCACGCGGACGAACCAGCCACCCGGACCGCTACCCCGTTCCGCCCGCGCCTACCAGTGCATACCGAGCTGGTCGAGGTCGGCGCGGCGTTGTTCGGGGAGTTTCGCGGCGCGTTTGCGGACGTTGTCGAGCCGCGTGCCGAGCTTGACCACCACGACCCCGGCAGCGCCGCTCTGACAGCCCGGCACCGCCTCTGCCGGGTTGTCCCGTCGCAGGGCGTTGACCGGAGAAGGCCAATGTCTGGCGGCGACAGACCCGTAGTTGGCGTGTTCTGACACTGAATCAGCCAAGGGCGGACCGGCCCCCGAGCCTGCGTGCGCACCGTGTGGCGCGTACGGCCGCCCCAGGACCACGGGCCTCTCCTGTACCGGCCGGATCGCGCCCTACCGCACCTGACGGCCCGTCCGGACCCTTTCAATCATGG
The DNA here is from genome assembly GCF_038448545.1 of Streptomyces sp. CLV115. Taxonomy (NCBI): domain Bacteria; kingdom Bacillati; phylum Actinomycetota; class Actinomycetes; order Kitasatosporales; family Streptomycetaceae; genus Streptomyces; species Streptomyces sp. CLV115. The sequence continues at coordinate 648 of NZ_JBCEWQ010000283.1, read as the reverse complement.
GGGACACCGAGAACACCACACCCTGGCCGGACCACCCCGACGACGAGCTGCAAGCCCTCCGCGAAGGCGCCACCGCACCAAAACCACCCGCACCGCCCGACTGCCCGGACTGCGGACTCCCACAGGACCGGTACCCCACCCTGCACGAAGGCCACTGGGTGCTCCTCGAATCCGGCATCACCGTGCCTTCCCACCAACTGCCACCCCGCCGGCGATGGCGCATCACCCCCGACGGCACGGCGTGGAACACGGGGGATGCCGAACCCACCCCCGGCGCCACATGCCACGTCGCGCACCACCTCGTCTGCCCCTGCCCCACCGCCGACACCTGGTGGCCCTGGCCGTGGGGAACCGCACTGCGCCAGGAGAACGGCCGCCGGGCGCAGCGCCTGTTCAACCTTCCCGACCTGCGTGACCTACCGGACGCGAGCTGACGGTACGGTGTCCACCGGCCGGGCGTGCTTCACCACCGGTGATCAGCTATTCACCCCGGCCCCCTGTACCCCGGATAAGCGCACTCTGCCCGGGGTACAGCCGTGTCTCCATCAGCGGCCCGGTCCGGTCCGGCACTCTGTGCCCATGACCGATGTCTTCGAGCACGCCCCGCAGGTCTGGAACGCCGCGCAGCTCCGTGATGCGCTCAAGGAC
>NZ_JBCEWQ010000282.1:0-5081 GCF_038448545.1 Streptomyces sp. CLV115 | reverse complement strand
CCGTGACCCAGCCCCCGGCGCCGCCTTCCGGCTGCCCCGTCTCCCAGGGCCGCGTGCCGCTCTCCGGCCCCCGGTTCCAGACCGACCCGACCCGGCTCTACCGGGAGATGCGCCGCGACCACGGGGCAGTGGCGCCGATCGTCCTCGACGGCGACATCCCCGCCTGGCTCGTGCTCGGCTACCGCGAACTGCACCAGGTCACCGGCGACCCGGTGCTGTTCAGCCGCGACTCCGACCTGTGGAACCAGTGGGACCGGATCCCCGACGACTGGCCGCTGCTGCCGATGATCGGCCGCAAGCAGCCGTCGATCCTGTACACGGTCGGCCCCCGGCACACCGAACGCGCCGCGATGATCAGCAACGCGCTGGAGGCCGTCGACCCGTTCGCGCTGAAGCGGTACGCGGAGGAGTTCGCCGACGGTCTCATCGACCGGTTCTGCGCCACCGGCAGCACCGAGATCATCGCCGAGTACGCCATGCTGCTGCCCGCCCTCGTCCTGGCGAAGCTCTACGGCTTCAGCGACACCGTCGGCCATGCGCTCGTCGGCTCGCTCAACGACATGATCGACGGCCGGGAGCGGGCGCTGGCCGGTCAGCAGCACCTCGCCTCGTCCATGTTCCAGCTGCTGGCCGACAAGCACGCCGAACCGGGCGACGACGTCGCGACGCGGATGCTCGCCGACCGCGGCGGCTTCACGGACGAGGAGGTCGCCCAGGACCTGATGGTCATGATGGCCGCGGGCCACCAGCCGACCGCCGACTGGATCGGCAACTCGCTGCGGCTGATGCTCACCGACGACCGGTTCGCCGCCTCCCTCTCGGGCGGCCGGCACAGTGTCGCCGAGGCCATGAACGAGGTCCTGTGGGAGGACACCCCGTCGCAGAACATCGCGGGACGCTGGACCTCGCGCGACACCCGGCTCGGCGGCCGCCACATCCAGGCGGGCGACCTGCTGGTGCTGGGCATCGCCGCCGCCAACGCCGACCCGCAGGTCCGCACCGACGGCTCCACCATGACCGGCGGCAACAACGCGTTCCTCTCCTTCGGCCACGGCGAGCACCGCTGCCCGTTCACCGCCCAGGAGACCGCCGAGGTCATCGCCCGTACCGGCATCGAGGTACTGCTCGACCGGCTCCCCGACATCGACCTCGCCGTCCCCGCCGACCGGCTCACCCGGCGCCCGTCCCCGTGGCTGCGGGGGCTGACCGATCTGCCGTTGACGTTCACGCCCACCCTCGCCCTGGGCCCCACCGCAGGAACCGCCACCGGAGGCCAGAGATGACCCGGATCGCCCTCGACCCCTTCGTCGCCGACCTCGACGGCGAGAGCGCCCGGCTGCGGGCCGCGGGTCCGCTCGCCGAGGTGGAACTGCCCGGCGGGGTGCACTGCTACGCGGTCACCCACCACGCCGAGGCGCGGCAGCTGCTCACCGACAGCCGGATCGTGAAGGACATCAACGTCTGGAACGCCTGGCAGCGCGGCGAGATACCGATGGACTGGCCGCTGATCGGCCTCGCCAACCCGGGCCGCTCCATGCTGACGGTCGACGGCGCGGACCACCGCCGGCTGCGCACCCTGGTCGCCCAGGCGCTGACCGTGAAGCGGGTGGAACGGCTGCGGGCCGGCATCGAGGCGCTGACCACGGCGAGCCTGGACCGGCTGGCCGCGCTGCCCGAGGGCGAGCAGGTCGACCTGAAGGCGGAGTTCGCCTACCCGCTGCCGATGAACGTGATCAGCGAGCTGATGGGCGTGGACAGCGCGGACCACCCGCGGCTGAAGGAGCTGTTCGAGAAGTTCTTCTCGACGCAGACGCCGCCGGAAGAGGTCCCGCAGATGATGGCGGACCTCGGCACGCTCTTCACGAAGATCGTCGACGGCAAGCGGCAGAACCCCGGCGACGACCTCACCAGCGCCCTGATCGCGGCCTCCGAGAACGGTGACCAGCTCACCGACGAGGAGATCGTCAACACCCTCCAGCTGATCATCGCGGCCGGCCACGAGACCACGATCAGCCTGATCGTGAACGCGGTCGTCGCGCTCCAGACGCACCCCGAGCAGCGCAAGCAGGTGCTGTCGGGCGAGGTGCCGTGGGAGAACGTGATCGAGGAGACGCTGCGCTGGAACACCCCCACGTCGCACGTCCTGATCCGGTTCGCCACCAAGGACGTCGAGGTGGGCGACAAGGTCCTGCCCAAGGGCGAGGCGCTGATCGTGTCCTTCGGCGCGCTCGGCCGCGACGAGGCGCAGCACGGTCCGACGGCCGGTGACTTCGACATCACCCGCTCGCCCAACCGCCACATCGCGTTCGGTCACGGCCCGCACGTCTGCCCGGGGGCGGCGCTCTCCCGGCTGGAGGCGGGCGTGGCGCTGCCCGCGCTGTACGAGCGGTTCCCGGAGCTGAAGCTCGCCGTACCCGCGTCCGAGCTGCGGAACAAGCCGATCGTCACCCAGAACGACCTGCACGACCTGCCGGTGGAACTGGGCTGAGCGGCACTCCCGTACTCCGTCCACGGACCGGGGCGGGCGTCTCATCCGACGGACACGGTGCTCGGCCGTGTCCGGGAGGCACTACGCTCCGGTTCGTGGCCGATATCCAGATTCCCGCTGACATCAAGCCCGCCGACGGACGCTTCGGCGCCGGTCCTTCCAAGGTGCGGACGGAGGCGCTCGACGCGCTGGCCGCCACCGGCACGTCTCTTCTCGGTACGTCCCACCGCCAGGCCCCGGTCAAGAACCTGGTCGGCGCGGTGCGTCAGGGCGTGCGCGACCTCTTCTCCCTCCCCGAGGGCTACGAGGTGATCCTGGGCAACGGCGGCTCCACCGCCTTCTGGGACATCGCGACGCACGGGCTCATCGAGACGAAGTCCCAGCACCTCAACTTCGGTGAGTTCTCCTCGAAGTTCGCGAAGGCCGCCAAGCTCGCCCCGTGGCTGGCCGACCCGACCGTGATCACCTCCGACCCGGGCACCCACCCGGACCCGCGGGCGGAGGCGGGCGTCGACGTCTACGCCTTCACGCACAACGAGACCTCGACCGGTGTCGCCGCGCCGATCAAGCGCGTCGCGGGCGCCGACGAGGGCTCCCTGGTCCTGGTGGACGCCACCTCCGGCGCGGGCGGCCTGCCCGTCGACATCGCCGAGACGGACGTCTACTACTTCGCGCCGCAGAAGTCCTTCGCCTCCGACGGCGGCCTGTGGATCGGTGTCTTCTCCCCGGCGGCCCTGGAGCGCGCCGCGCGCGTCCACGCCTCGGGCCGGCACATCCCGGAGTTCTTCTCGCTGCCGACGGCGATCGACAACTCCCTGAAGAACCAGACGTACAACACCCCCGCCCTGGCCACGCTGTTCCTGCTGAACGAGCAGCTGACCTGGATGAACACCCAGGGCGGCCTGGACTTCACCACCGGCCGCACGGCCGCCTCGGCGCAGAACCTGTACGGCTGGGCCGAGGAGTCGAAGTACGCGACCCCGTTCGTCACCGACCCGGCGAAGCGCTCGCAGGTCATCGGCACGATCGACTTCGCGGACGAGATCGACGCCGCCGCCGTCGCCAAGGTGCTGCGCGCCAACGGCATCGTCGACACCGAGCCGTACCGCAAGCTGGGCCGCAACCAGCTGCGGGTGGCGATGTTCCCGGCGATCGACCCGGCCGACATCCAGGCGCTGACCGCCTGCATCGACTACGTGATCGAGAAGCTGTAACGCGTACCCGCACGAGGAAGGGCCCCGCGCCGGTGCGCGGGGCCCTTCGTCGTTCACTCGGTCGAGTGGCGGAACGACTTTCGGGCTCGTGCGGCAGGATCGGCCTACGATGATGGCCTCGACATCAACCCTTCAGGAGGCCCGCAATGTCTGCAGCAGCAGTCGAGCACCCCTGTGACGGTGAACCGGATTCGCTGCTCGACACGGCCAACAGGCTGGCGGAGCAGAACCCGGGTTGCCGTGTCGAGATCATCGGAGGCGTCATCACCGTGGCCCCACCCCCGGACGGACCGCATGCCAACGCACTGACCACGCTCATGATTCCCTTCCTGGCCGCAGGCCTTCACGGCGAGGAGACCCGCGTCCTCCAGGGAATCGGCCTGTGGCTCCCCGGCGGCCCCGAGGACTACGCCATCCCCGACCTGTCGATCGTCGACGCCGATCTCGACGAGCATCTGATCGAGAACAACTGCTACGACCCCGCCGTCTTCCGCCTCGTCCTCGAAGTCACGTCCAGCAACTACCGGAGCGACCTGCGCAACAAGGTGGTCGCCTACGCCGAGGCCAAGATCCCGGTGTACGTGATCGTCGACCGTAAGCACGGCCGGCTTCATGTCCTGACCGAGCCCATGGGCGGCGGTTACGACAGCCACCAGGTGTATGCCCCCGGCCAGACCGCCGCCCTCCCCGAGTCGATCGGCGCCCCCGTGACCCTCGACGTCGACACGCTCATCCGGGCAGGCCGCCGCCGCGCCTGATCACTCGCCCGCCGCCACCAGGACCTCCCGGAGCCGGGCTATGCCCTGGGCCCACCCCTTGTCCCCCCCTTCGTCCCACAGCTCGCGCAGCTCCGAGTCCTCACCCAGCACCGCGTCGAGGGCCTTCACCGCGAGGGGACGCAGGTCCGTCGCGAGGACGGGCAGCGGCTTGTCGGGGCCGTACGCGGTGGTCACCGGCTCACCTCCCGGGCACTGGGCGGCGACCAGGGCGGCCGACGCGACGGCGATCACGGCCTCGTCGCTGTCCAGGTAGTCCGTGGGGGCGATCGCCCCCTCCAGGGCCTCGCGGATCACCGCTTCCTTCCCGGCCTCGGGCGTGTCGTCGATCCGCCCCGAGAAGTCCGCAGCGGTGTCGTTGTCGAAATGGCCGGTGTCCCAGGTGCCCATGAGGTCCCCTCCGCAAGTGCTGTGCCTACGTACGCCACTCTGACATCCGCCACTGACAACGGCGGGTCAGTCCTCTGCCGCGCCCCGCTCCCAGCGCCGTTCGCCCTCGCACCACCGCTCCGTGGGCGCCAGTCCCGCCGCCCCGGCCACGGCGGCGGAGGAGTCGTGGTCCGGATGGATGTGGGCGAGGACCGTACGCACCACCCCCGCTCC
>NZ_JBCEWQ010000281.1:0-5102 GCF_038448545.1 Streptomyces sp. CLV115 | reverse complement strand
GCTCTCGCCCCCTGCCCCCGCCCCCGACGGGCCTCAGCCGCCGAGCAGTTCGACGTTCACGTCGGCCGGGAAGCCGGTCGTCGGGCCGACCCGGCGCGCGAACTCCCGCACGCCCGCCAGCTGGTCCGGTCCGAAGCGGAAGTCCAGGGTCGTGAAGTACCGCTCCAGCACCTCCGAGTCGAAGGCCTCCCAGCGCGCCGCCTGCTCAGCGACCTTGGTGACCTCCTCCAGGGAGAGGTCCCGCGAGGCCAGGAACGCCTCGTGCACCTTGCCCACCCGGTCCGGCTCGGCCGCCAGATAGTCCTTGCGGGCCGCCCAGATCGCGAAGACGAACGGCAGCCCGGTCCATTCCTTCCACATCTGCCCCAGGTCGTGGACCTGGAGGCCGAGCCGGGGCGCGTCGTGCAGGTTGGCGCGCAGCGCGGCGTCGCCGATCAGCACGGCGGCGTCCGCCTCCTGCATCATCAGGCCGAGGTCCGGCGGGCAGGTGTAGTAGTCCGGGCTGACCCCGTACCGCTCGGCGAGCAGCAGTTGGGCCAGCCGGACCGAGGTGCGCGAGGTCGAGCCGAGGGCCACCCGGGCCCGGTCGAGCTGGTCCAGGGGCACCTGCGACACGATCACGCACGACATGACGGGCCCGTCGCAGCCCACCGCGATGTCGGGGAAGGCGACCAGGTCGTCGGCGTTGCGCAGGTACTCGACCAGGGTGACGGGGCCGATGTCCAGATCGCCCCTGATCAGCTGTTCGCTGAGCTTCTCCGGGGTGTCCTTCGAGAGCTCCAGGTCGAGCAGGGTTCCGGTGCGCGCCAGTCCCCAGTACAGGGGAAGGCAGTTCAGGAACTGGATGTGGCCGACGCGCGGCCGGCTGCGACGGTCGTCGCCTGCGACGGTTGAGACGGTTGAATTGTCCACATCGCGAGGCTAGACCTGTGGCGCGATCCGGACGCCACCGGGGGCGCGGGGCGCACCCGATCTCACCCCCAAGGCACTCCGGCTCACCCTCAAAGCACTCCGGCTCACTCCCGAGGCGCTCCGGGAGGGGCCTCGGACCCCCTCCGTACGCCCTGAAGTCACCCCCAGGACACCCGTTCGTAGGCCCACTTCGTCAGCTCATCAGCACGGCAATCAAACATCCGAGTGAAGTGATCTTTCCCTCTACCCTTCGATACACGCTGCGTGCTAGGCTCGACGCAAGTTGCAGTTTGGTTTCCCTTGCAGTACAGAGCCTGCGGAGCATGTAACCCGCAGGCTTTTGTAGTTTTCAGACTTCTTTGCAGGTTCTGGAGCAGGGCAACCCTTTGGCCCAAGGAGGGCTTATGGCTACCGGAACCGTCAAGTGGTTCAACGCTGAAAAGGGCTTCGGCTTCATCGCCCAGGACGGCGGCGGCCCGGATGTCTTCGTCCACTACTCCGCGATCAACGCGTCCGGGTTCCGCTCCCTTGAGGAGAACCAGGTCGTGAACTTCGACGTCACTCAGGGACCCAAGGGTCCGCAGGCTGAGAACGTCACCCCGGCCTAGTTGCCCGGGTCGGCCGATCGCGGCCGGCTAGTAGTACCCAAGGAGCCCCGCTCCTCCGCTTCGGCGGGGAACGGGGCTCCTGCCTTTCCCCCCTCTTTCCGCCCCCTTTTCCGTTCCTCCTCCTCTCCCCCCGCCCTTCTTTTCCTTCGCTGCGGGCCCGCAGGGCGACGGCGCTTGACCTTGACACCGTGTGAGGCGGTGGGCTGGGAGACATCATGTTCACCATCGGAGACTTCGTCCGGTACGGACGGGTGTCGGCCCGGATGCTGCGTCACTACGACGCCATCGGGCTGCTGCGCCCGGACCGTACCGACCCCGCCACCGGCTACCGCTTCTACGGCGCCGCCCAGCTCGCCCGTCTCAACCGCGTCATCGCCCTCAAGGATCTCGGCTTCACGCTCCAGCAGGTGCGGGCCATCCTCGACGAGCAGGTGGGCCCGGAGGAGCTGCGCGGGATGCTGCGGCTGCGCCGGGCGGAGCTGGAGGAGGCCATGAGGGCGGCGGCCGCGCGGCTGACGCAGGTCGAGGCGAGGCTCCGGTCGATCGAGAGCGAGGGAAGCATGTCCGTGGACGATGTCGTCGTCAAGAATGTTGCTGCGGTACGGGTCGCCGAGCTGACCGCCACCGCGACCGGCTTCGGGCCGGAGGAGATCTCTCTGGTGATCGGCCCGCTGTACGACCGGCTGTTCCCGCTGCTGGGCGAGGCGGGCGTCGCTCCGAGCGGTCCCGGGATCGCGCACTACGAGGACGCCCCGGAGGGCGGCGGCGCGGTCGTCGTGCACGCGGGGGTCACGGTGTCCGCCCCGGTGGGCCCGCTGGGCGACACCGGGATCACGGTGGTCGAGCTGCCCCCGTTCGAGGCGGCGACCGTCGTCCACCGGGGTTCGATGGACGGCGTGCTGCCGACGTCCCAGACGCTGGCCCGCTGGATCGACGCCAACGGCTACCGGTCCGCGGGGTACGCCCGGGAGATCAGCCTGGAGTGCCCCGAGGACCGGGACGAGTGGGTGACGGAGCTCCAGGAGCCGGTCGTCCGGGCCTGACACCGCCGGAACCGGTCGCCCGGGCCCGGCAGTAACCGGCCCCGGGAACCGGACCCGGACCCGGCACCGCCGCACGGATCCGATGGACCCGATGGACCCGATGGACCCGATGGACCCGATGGACCCGGTGGGTCCGGTGGGTCCGATGGGTCCGATGGACCCGGCACCGCCGTGTGAACCCGGGCCGGAAGGGTGTCTGCCGCGTCCCCTTCCGGCCCCGGGTGGGTCACGCCCCGGGCCCCGCCCACAGCCCGTCGTCCGTCAGCCCCAGCAGGTCGATCGCGTTGCGGCGCACGATCCGGTCCACCACATCGGCGTCCAGATGCCCCATCTGCGCCTCGCCGACCTCGCGCGACTTGGGCCAGGTGGAGTCGGAGTGCGGGTAGTCCGTCTCGTACAGGACGTTCCCGACCCCGATCGAGTCCAGGTTCTTCAGTCCGAAGGCATCGTCGAAGAAGCAGCCGAAGACGTGCTCGGAGAACAGCTCCGACGGCGGGCGGTGGACCTTGTCGGCGACGCCGCCCCAGGCCCGGTTCTCCTCCCAGACCACATCGGCACGTTCCAGGATGTACGGGATCCAGCCGATCTGCCCCTCCGCGTACATGATCCTGAGGTTCGGGAAGCGTTCGAACTTGCCGCTCATCAGCCAGTCGACCATCGAGAAGCAGCAGTTGGCGAAGGTGATGGTGGATCCGACGGCCGGCGGGGCGTCCGCCGAGGTGGACGGCATCTTCGAGGACGAGCCGATGTGCATGGCGATCACCGTCCCGGTCTCGTCACAGGCCCGCAGGAACGGATCCCACTCGTCCGTGTGAATCGAGGGCAGTCCGAGGTGCGGGGGTATCTCGGAGAACGCCACCGCACGCACCCCCCGCGCCGCATTGCGCCGGACCTCGGCCGCGGCCAGCTCCGCGTCCCAGAGCGGGATCAGGGTGAGCGGGACGAGCCGGCCGTGCGCCTCGGGCCCGCACCACTCCTCGACCATCCAGTCGTTGTACGCGCGCACTCCGAGCAGCCCCAGTTCGCGGTCCTTCGCTTCGGTGAAGGTCTGGCCGCAGAAACGCGGGAAGGTGGGGAAACAGAGCGCGGACTGGACGTGGTTGACATCCATGTCGGCGAGCCGGTCGGGGACCGAGAACGAACCCGGACGCATCTGCTCGTAGGTGATGATCTCCAGCTTGATCTCGTCCCGGTCGTAGCCGACCGCGGTGTCGAGCCGGGTCAGCGGGCGGTGCAGGTCCTCGTACACCCACCAGTCGCCGATCGGCCCGTCGACGCCCTTCGCGCCCATCACGGGCGCGAACTTCCCGCCCATGAAGGTCATTTCCTTGAGCGGGGCGCGAACGATCCGCGGGCCGCGGTCGAGGTACTTGGACGGGAGCCGGTCCCGCCAGACATGAGGGGGCTCCACCGTGTGGTCGTCCACCGAGATGATCTTCGGGAAGGTCTCCATGCACACCACCGTAGCGCTGATCTGACGAACCGTCAGCTCCTCGGACCGGACCCCGCCCGGTAATCGTTGTCGAGGGCTTGTGCAGAGAGTCACCCACTGCTGACGTGCCACCCAAGACAAGGCAGACTGTTGACCGCGATACCAGCGGTACCGACCAATCCGGATCCCCCGCCCCGGACGCCACATGGGCGGGCAATCCAGGCGGGCAGCATCAAGCAAGATGGGCAGCACAGGCGGGGCGAGCAGGGCAGGGGGCAGCAATGGACGGTGACATCGGGCCACACGTGCGTGTTCCGGAGCAGCGCGCTCCACAACAGCGGTCGGCGGGCGGCGTCGATCTGCGCTTCTCCGTACTCGGTCCGGTACGGGCATGGCGGGACGGCGAAGCGCTGTCGTCCGGCTCGCCGCAGCAGCGCGCCCTGCTGGCGGCGCTCCTGCTGCGCGGTGGCCGCACGGCCACCGCCTCGGAGCTCATCGACGCGATCTGGGGCGAAGAACCGCCCTCCCAGGCGCTCGCCACGATACGTACGTACGCCTCCCGGCTGCGCAAGGTGCTCGACCCGCAGACGCTGGTCAGCGACGCCGGCGGGTACGCGATCCGGGCCGGCCACGACGCGCTGGACGTGACGGTGGCCCAGGGGCTGGCGGCCGACGCGGACAAGGCGCGGGCCTCCGGCGACCGCTGCCAGGCCCGGACCCTCCTCAACAAGGCGCTCGGGCTGTGGGACGGCGAGGCGCTGGCCTCGGTGCCCGGACCGTACGCCGAGAACCAGCGCACCCGCCTGGAGGAATGGCGGCTCCAGCTCACCGAGACCCGCCTGGACCTGGACCTGGAGGTCGGCTGTCACGCCGAGGCGGTCTCCGAGCTGACCGCGCTCACGGCGGCGCACCCGCTGCGGGAGCGGCTGCGCGAGCTGCTGATGGTCGCCCTGTACCGCAGCGGCCGCCAGGCCGAGGCGCTGGTGGACACCAGCCTCGTGGAGTCGGCCGCCCCCGGCCGCTACCGCTACCACGACCTGGTGCGCCTCTACGCGCGTTCCTGCGCGGAGCGGGGCGAGGAGCCCCTGGAGGAACGGGAGTCGGCGC
>NZ_JBCEWQ010000280.1:0-5117 GCF_038448545.1 Streptomyces sp. CLV115 | reverse complement strand
CAGACTCTTTCGTGTCCGATTCCCGGTCGAAGCGGGATCCTGCTTTTTCGCTTTCCAGTTCTTCGCTTTCGCGTTTCCCTTTCCGGCGGTTCCAACCTTACCAGACTCTTTTCGTTCCGTTTCCGGTTCGAATTTGAATTCCAGTGACCGTTGGAGTGGTCTTTGCCTTTCGGCTGATTCGACTTTATCAGAAAGATTCGGCCGAAAAATCGGCTTCGCGATCCGAAGTAAGGGAATCGATGGCTCCGCGGAAATCCCATTCCCGACGAGAGCGAAGTAGAGACTAACTGCTGGGCCCGGACTTGTCCAGTCCGAGGCAACCGTTAAAATCTACCTCCCCGTGCCAGCCATGTCAATAGCTTTTCGGGGCGAGGAGGAGACTAGCAGGTCAGCGGGGTCGTCTGCACATCAGGCGGCCACCGGGAGTTCGGCGCTTCGTTCCGTGGGGTCGACGTCGCCGCCGTCCCCGGCTCGTGCTGCTCGGCCGCCCAGGATGTAGACGTAGGAGAGGAAGGCCGCCTCGGCCACGATGCCGATGGTGATGCGCCCCCAGGTCGGGAGGCCGGAGGGCGTGACGAAGCCTTCGATCAGGCCGGAGACGAACAGGACCAGGGCGAGGCCGATGGCCATGCCGATCGCGGCCCGGCCCTGCTGGGCGAGGGCCGAGCGTCGGCTCGTCGGGCCCGGGTCGATGACCGTCCAGCCGAGGCGCAGGCCCGTACCCGCGGCGACGAAGACGGCGGTGAGTTCGAGCAGGCCGTGCGGGAGGATCAGCCCGAGGAAGGTGTCGAGCCGGCCGGCCGAGGACATCAGGCCGATGCCGACCCCGAGGTTGAGCACGTTGATGAAGAGGATCCAGATCACCGGGACGCAGAGGAACGCTCCCAGGACCAGGCACATGGCGGCGGCCTGGGCGTTGTTCGTCCACACCTGGGCGGCGAACGACGCGGCTGGGTGGCTGGAGTAGTACGTCTCGTACTCCCCGCCCGGGCTGGTCATGCGGCGGAGGTCCTCCGGGGCCGCGATGGCCGACTGGACCTCCGGATGCGCGCCGATCCACCAGCCGATGACTGCGGCCAGCAGTGTCGAGAGAACCGCGGTGGGTATCCACCAGCGCCTGGAGCGGTAGACGGCGGCGGGGAATCCGGCCGTGAGGAAGCGGGCGGCGTCGTGCCAGGAGGCTCGGCGGGTGCCGGTGACCGCGGCTCGGGCACGGGCTACGAGCTGGGTGAGGCGTGCCGTGAGCATCGGGTCCGGGGTGCTGGACTGGAGAAGCGAGAGATGGGTGGCCGTGCGCTGGTAGAGCTCGACGAGTTCGTCGGCTTCCGTGCCGGTCAGCCGGCGCCCTCGGTGCAGGAGATGGTCCAGACGGTCCCACTCTGCGCGGTGGGCGGTCACGAAGACATCGAGATCCATGGTCGGCTGCTGCTCCAGGCATGGGTGCGTACGGGTTCGTACTACGGCGGCGCGCTGCCGGTCAGCTTGGCAGACTGAGGCCCCGAGGGGCAGGGATGGTCGGCGAAGGGTGGGGCGGCGATGAGTGAGCTGGTGACCGGGGACGCGGTCGTGCTGGGGCTGCGGCCGGCGAAATTGCCGAGCCGGGCGCTGGCACTGGCCATCGATCTTGCCGTGGTGGGGGCGGCGTTCGTCCTGGTGTCGATCGGGCTGGCCATCGCGACGGCGTCGCTGGACGACGCGGCGCTCGCGGCGGTGTCCGTGGCGGCGTTCCTGCTGGTGCTGGTGGGTGGACCCATCGCGGTGGAGACGCTGAGCCACGGGCGTTCGCTGGGGAAGCTGGCGTGCGGGCTGCGGGTGGTGCGGGACGACGGGGGGCCGATCCGGTTCCGGCATGCGCTGGTGCGTGGGGCCATCGGGGTCGTGGAGATCCTGATGACGTTCGGGGTTGTCGCGTGCATCGCCTCGCTGGTGTCGGCGCGGGGGCGGCGGCTCGGTGACGTGTTCGCGGGGACGCTCGTCGTGCGGGAGCGGGTGCCCGCGGGGCGGGCGGCTGCCGTGCCGCCTCCGCCGCCGTGGCTCGTCGGGCGGTTCGCGGGGCTGGATCTGTCGGCGGTGCCGGAGTCCCTGTGGCTGGCGGTTCGGCAGTACCTGACCCGTATGCATCAGCTCGATGCGCAGGTGGGGTGGTCGATGTCGGAGCGGCTGGCCGGGGAATTGGCGGAGCGGACCGGAGTGCCGGTGCCCGAGGGGGTGCCGGCCGGGGCGTATCTGGCAGCGGTGGTGAACGAGCGGCAGGCGCGGGATGCGCGACGGCTGTTCGTCGCCGCTCAGGACTCGGCGGCACGTGATGGACGTGGTGGTGGTGATGGGCGTGGTGGTGATGGGCCTGGTGTTGCCGAGGAGCGGGAGGGTCGGCCGGGGAGTGGCGTTGTGGTGGGTGGGACTCCAGTGAGTGGGGATCCGCTGAGTGGGGCTCCGGCTGGTGGGGCTGGGCCGGCTGTGGGGGATGAGGCGAGTCGGGTGCCGCCTGCAGCGACGGGGTTCGCGCCGCCTGCCTAGAGCGACGAGGGCGGGGATTCCAGGTCTTCGAGCTCGATGCCGGGGGCCGAGACGACCACGTCGCCGGCGATGTGGACGGTGTGCCGTTCACCGGTGTCCAGTGCGCTGACCTGGTATTCGTCCACGATCAGAGGGCCGTTGTCAGTGGTGTGCGCTTCACTGTTCACCAGGGCCCAGGACTGGTCGACGGTACGGGGGGCGAGGACCGGGTCCGTGAAGGCGACCAGGCGGACGCGGGTCGCGGGGGAATCGGGGGTGAGGCGCAGCAGTCGTGCGGTCGCGACGAGGAACGCGGGGGAAGTGCCGGTGAAGGCGTGGGCGCGCACATTGCCTTCGGTGGCATGAGTTCCGGTCGGGTCGGTACGGACCCAGGTGACGCCTTCGAGGGCGGCGCCGCGGACCTGCCAGCTCGCGGCGTGGAGTTCGAGACGGATGGGTCGGCCCAGCTCGTCGAGGGTGAGGTCGACGGATCCGAGGTGGTCGCCGGAAGGGGCGGTGGTACGGGAGAGGTAGCGCCAGCCCGAGGGGCCTGGTGCGCATTGAAAGTGTTCTTCTCCGAGGGGGGTGTGATCGTGAAGATCGTGGAGCGAATATCGGCCGCGGGGCATGGGGTCCTTCGGGGTTCCTCGGGCTGAGCGGGCGGCGCTGTACGGGGCAGGCCCCCGACACGGGGGTGCGGGGGCCTGCGCTCGCTGCTGCTGTTACTGCTGCTTCCGCTGCTGCTGGTGGAGCTGTTCCGTCTGTCGGCGGCCGCCGGTCGTCACTGACCGGTGGCGATGTGGGCGGTCACCGACGGGCGGGATCAGTAGCGGTAGTGGTCGGGCTTGTACGGGCCGTCGACCTCGACACCGATGTACGCGGCCTGCTCGGGGCGGAGCGTCGTGAGCTTCACGCCGAGTGCGTCGAGGTGGAGACGGGCGACCTTCTCGTCCAGGTGCTTGGGAAGCACGTAGACATCGGTCGGGTACTCCTCGGGCTTGGTGAACAGCTCGATCTGGGCCAGGGTCTGGTCCGCGAACGAGTTGGACATGACGAACGAGGGGTGGCCGGTGGCGTTGCCCAGGTTCAGCAGACGGCCCTCGGACAGCACGATGAGGACCTTGCCGTCGGGGAACGTCCAGGTGTGGACCTGCGGCTTGACCTCGTCCTTGACGATGCCGTCGATCTGCGCCAGGCCGGCCATGTCGATCTCGTTGTCGAAGTGGCCGATGTTCCCGACGATGGCCTGGTGCTTCATCTTGGCCATGTCGGCGGCCATGATGATGTCCTTGTTGCCCGTCGTGGTGACGAAGATGTCGGCCTGGCCGACGACGTCGTCGAGCGTGGCGACCTGGTAGCCGTCCATCGCCGCCTGCAGGGCGCAGATCGGGTCGATCTCCGTGACGATGACCCGGGCGCCCTGGCCGCGCAGGGACTCCGCGCAGCCCTTGCCCACGTCGCCGTAGCCGCAGACGACGGCGGTCTTGCCGCCGATCAGGACGTCCGTGGCGCGGTTGATGCCGTCGATCAACGAGTGGCGGCAGCCGTACTTGTTGTCGAACTTGGACTTGGTGACGGCGTCGTTGACGTTGATCGCCGGGAAGAGGAGGGTGCCGTCGCGGTGCATCTCGTACAGCCGGTGCACACCGGTCGTGGTCTCCTCGGTGACACCGCGGATCTCGGACGCCAGCTGGGTCCACTTCTGCGGGGCCTCGCCGAGGGTGCGGTTCAGCAGGGTGAGGATGTGGGCGTACTCCTCGCTGTCCGCGGTCGACGGGTCCGGGGCGGCGCCGGCCTTCTCGAACTCGACGCCCTTGTGGACGAGGAGGGTGGCGTCACCACCGTCGTCGAGGATCATGTTCGGGCCGCCGGTGGGGGTGTTCGGCCAGGTCAGGGCCTGCTCCGTGCACCACCAGTACTCCTCCAGCGTCTCGCCCTTCCAGGCGAAGACCGGGACGCCCGCGGGGGCTTCCGGCGTGCCGTTCGGGCCGACGGCGATGGCCGCGGCGGCGTGGTCCTGGGTGGAGAAGATGTTGCAGGAGGCCCAGCGGACCTCGGCGCCGAGGGCGACCAGGGTCTCGATCAGCACGGCCGTCTGCACGGTCATGTGCAGCGAGCCGGTGATGCGGGCGCCGGCCAGCGGCTGCGTCGCGGCGTACTCCTTGCGGATCGACATCAGGCCGGGCATCTCGTGCTCGGCGAGAGTGATCTCCTTGCGGCCGAACGTCGCGAGGGAGAGGTCGGCGACCTTGAAGTCCTGTCGATTGGCGACCGTCGTCATAACGGGCTGCTCCTCGTAGATGGGTCGAGGTGGGGCACGGATGGCTCTGCGGCGACGGGCACACGAATGCCCGGGCGCTCGCAGCGCAGTCCGTCGGAGGCCCTCTCTCCCTCGGCCGGTCCGCTCGCGCGGACCGATCGACCGCCATCAGCAGCGACGTCTGACACTGCCGTCGAATCTACACCGATCGGCCCAGTCGCTCCCAGTCCGCCCCGGGACGGGAAGTGTCCGGGAGGGCGTACCGGGAGCGGGCGGGAGGCCGGGTCGAGAGGGGCGGAAGGCGTCAGGGGTGGCTGGTGGGGCGCCGGGGCCGGGGTGAGATCGGGCCGGAGGGCGTATG
>NZ_JBCEWQ010000279.1:0-5240 GCF_038448545.1 Streptomyces sp. CLV115 | reverse complement strand
GCTCGGGAGCGGCGGGGGCCGGCGCGGCCTTTGCCTCGCGGATCGTCTGCTCGGCGGCGGCGATCAGCGGATCGCCGGGCAGCGCGAGCGTACGGGTCGGCAGGGAGTTGGAGTTGGCCTCGGCGACCGACCCCGGGAGGTTCAGCGCGGGGGCGTCCCCGGGGATCTTCACCGGCGGCGGGGTGGCCGTCGGGGGCGACTTCGGCAGCAGAGCCTGGGGCAGCACGACGACCGCCGTGATCCCGCTGCCCTTGTGCTCGCGCAGCTGGACCCGGACGCCGTGGCGCGCGGCCAGCAGGGAGGTGACCTGGAGGCCGAGGCCGGCCCCGTCCGCGCTCTGCTCGCCCGCCTCGAAGAGTGTCGGGTCGGCGAGCCGGGTGTTGAGTTCGCCCATCCGTACGGTCGACATCCCGATGCCCTCGTCCTGGACGGAGAGCATCACCTCGCCGCTCTCCAGCAGCCAGCCGGAGAGCTGGACGTGGGAGTCGGGCGGCGAGAAGGAGGTGGCGTTCTCCAGGAGTTCGGCGACCAGGTGGCTCAGGTCGTCGGCGGCGAAGCCGGCGATCTGGGCGTGCGGCGGCAGGGACTGGATGGTGACCCGCTCGTACCGCTCGATCTCCGAGACGGCCGCGCGCAACACGTCGACCAGCGGGATCGGCCCCGCGTGCCCGTGGCCGTGCTCGGCACCGGCGAGGACCAGCATGTTCTCGCTGTGCCTGCGCATGACGGTGGCCATGTGGTCGAGCTTGAAGAGGGTGGCGAGCCGCTCCGGGTCGTGCTCCCGCTCCTCCAGGCTCTCGATGACCCCGAGCTGGCGCTCGACGAGGCCGAGGGTGCGCAGCGAGAGGTTGACGAAGGTGTGGTGGACCGTGTTCTTCAGCCGCTCCAGCTGGTTGGTCAGGTCGGAGGCCAGGACCTGGAGCTCGGCGCGCTGGACGGTGAGGGTCTCGCGGGCGGTGATCAGCTCGCCGTGCTCGGCCCGGAGGGTCTCGTAGCGGCCGTTGAACTGGGTCAGGAGTCCCTGGAGCCTGCCGTGCAGGCTGTTGAGGGACCGTACGACCTGGGCGAACTCGTCGTTGCGGCCGGTGTAGCGGATCGGCTCGGCGGTGTCGGGTTCGGTGGCGAGGCGGGCGGCGCCGATCCGCAGCACGGCGAGCGGCTGGGTGAGGGTGCGGGCCACGGCGGTCGAGACGCCGACCGCGATCAGCAGGCAGCCGCCGAGCAGCGCGATGCGCAGTTCGAGCGCGGTGACGTCGTCGTCGCGCAGCTGCTCCAGGCGTCGGATCTGTTCGGTGCCGAGGGCCGATTCGACGCTGCGCATCCGGTCGATCCGCGCGGAGAGCGCCGCCTCGGCCTTCTTGCGGTTGGTCCCCTGGTCGGAGTCGGACAGCTCGGGGCGGTCGGTGAGGGTGTTGAGGTACTTCTCCGCGCTGTTGACCTCGGGCCCGGTGACGGTGGACGACAGCTTGTCGCGGGCGGTGGAGCCGGCGGCCTGGTCGAAGTCGGCGAGCGAACCGAGTTCGCGGACCCGGGCCTGCTGGGCGGCGGCGCTCAGCTCGTCGCGGGTGCGGTCGTCCTTGCCGTTGCCGCCGTCCTGGATCTGCACCGGAAGCCCGGTCACCGGGTCGAGCTGCGGGACCGCGACCTTGCGGGGGACGGAGAGCGCGGCGATCAGCAGCCCGCGGGTGGCGGAGGCCTGCTCGGTGGCCTGCCCGAGGGCGAGCGGGGCACGGGTGGCCTCGGCCGCGCGCGGCGGGGTCTTCTCGGCGAGCTCGTCGGCGAGCTCGTGGAGCTTGGCGATGACCTCGGAGTAGGCCTGGTGGGCCTCCAGCGCGGTGCCCTTGCCGCTGAGCGCGTCGCGGCGCAGGGACGGGACGGCGGAGAGGTCGCGGCGCAGTGCGGCCGGGGCCGTGGCGCGGATCTCGTCGATCTGCTGGTCGACCCGGGCGCTGTGGCCCCGGGGGTCGTCCTTGCCGCCGGACGCCTGGTCGCGTCCGGCCGCGATCCGGGCGGTGACCTCGTCGCGCTCGTCCGCGAGGGCGTGGGCGAGGGCGGTGGCCTGCTGGTTCAGCTCGGCGAGGGTGACCAGCCGCTGCGATTCGTTCAGTTCGGAGGAGGCGGCGAGGATCGCGGGGGTGCCCGCGGCGATGACGGTGATGCCGACCACCGCGACACCGGCGACCAGCCGGCTCCGTACGCGCACGGTGCGCCGGGTGCTCTCGCTCCCGTCAGGTGCCGGCGGCGTCACCCCGGAACCGCTCTGCTTGCCGCCCTTGCTCCGAGGCCGCTTCTTCTGCACCGGTGCTCGCAATCTTGACTCGTCCGCCCTTGAAGCAGAGGTGACGCACGGTCACATATAACGAGCGCCCCGACCCCTGGTACGGCTTCTGACCATTCCAGTGCTTTTGAGAGGGGGGCGTGCATCAACCACTCCGCCACCTGAACGAGTGAACATCACTCCAGAGTTGGCAAACAAGTTTGCCCCGGAGGACCTTCGGCCACACCTGGTCCGTCGGCTGGAACTTCCGCGCAGGCTTTGGCAGGATGCCCGCCCGCATGCCTCACGGAGCCTTTCCTTCCGCTCCGACCGTTCGCCTGACCTGCTGGTGCAGGCCAATCTCGGCCAGGTGCAGGGCTCGTGAAGGCACCGTGCAGACTGGTCGCATGCGCATCGAACTGGCCACTGTCGCCGGCAGCCCGGAACGCCCGAACGAGGACTGGGCGGCCACCGCGCTCCCCGCCTCCGGCCAAGGTGGGGCGCTGGTCGTGCTCGACGGGGTGACACCGCCCCGGGGTGACGACGGTTGTGTGCACTCGGTCCCCTGGTTCACCGCCCGGCTGGGTGGCGCACTGGTCGAACTGTCCGGTTCGCGGCGGGATCTGACCCTTCAGGAGATCCTGGAGGAATCCATTCGGCGCACCGCCGACACGCACCGTTCCCTGTGTGACCTTTCTCACGTGCGCACGCCTCAGGCAACGGTCGTCATGGCGCGCTGGGACGACACCGGGGTCGAGCACTTGGTGCTCTCCGACTCCGTACTGCTGTTCGAGGCGCACGACGGGAGTGTGCGCCCCCTGCTCGACGACCGGCTCGACCGCCTGCCGCCCGGCTCGCTGAGCACCGAGGCGATCGCCGACTCCGGGTTCCGGAACAAGGAGGGCGGCTTCTTCACCGCCGCCGCCGACCCCTCCGTGGCGGCCCGCGCGGTCACCGGGCACACCCCGCGCGACCGGGTGCGGGCGATCGCCGCGCTGACCGACGGGGCGTCCCGCTGGACCGAGATGTTCCACGAGGGCGACTGGAGGGACTGCCTCGGGGTGCTCCACAAGGACGGTCCACAGGGGCTGATCGACCGGGTCAGGGCCCTGGAGGACGCGGACACGGAGCGGGTCCGGCTGCGCCGCGGCAAGACCCATGACGACGCGACGGCGGTCTACGCGGTGTTGTGACGGCACACCGGGAGGCCCGGGCAGCCGGCGTCATTCCTCGGCGCGGGCGTTCAAGTGGTGCAGCAGCCGGGCCAGTTCGGCCACTTCCGCCCGGTCCCAGTCGTCGAGCTTGCGGACGTAGCGCTCCCGGCGGGCGTCGCGCACGCTGCGGTAGCGTGCCAGCCCCTCGGCGGTGAGGTGGACGAGAAAGGCCCGGCCGTCCGCCGGATCGGGTTCACGGGCCACCAGTCCGAGGCCTTCCAGGGCGCGCAGTTGACGGCTCATGGTCGCCTTGCCCACCCCGAAGTAGGCCGCGAGATCGGTGGCCCGCTGCCGCCCGGCCGACTCCAGCCGGACGAGCAGTCCGTACGCGGCGGACTCCAGTTCCGGGTGGACCTCGCGCGCCATCTCGCCGGAATTGGACCGCGCCCGGCGCAGAAAGACGGCCAACTCCCGCTCCAGGGCAAGGAATGCGTGGTCCACACCACTTCCGCCGGTCGCGCCCGGTTCACTACCGCTTTCGCTCCCGTGCACGTCAACACCCCTCGTGAGCTTTCCTGTCGCTGAAAATTTCTTTCGCCGCTGGTCATCGCCGCAGCTCCGCCAGTATTTCGCAGGCGTAGACCAACGGCAGCTACCAGGCCCCCTTCCGCAGCACGGGTCTACGTGCGTAGCGTCAGTCCTGGCATGTTCACACCATTACATGCCCGCAGGGGTTCGTTCCGCGTCCCCCTGGGATCAGCACGTCCCCCCACCACGTCCTCGGAGGCACTCCCATGCCGGTGCTCAGATCCACTTCCAAGACGTCCCGCCGCTCGCGCTTCGCGGCGGCCGGGACGCTGCTCGCAGCCCTTTCGCTCCTCCTCACCCTGCCCGGCGCGGCGAGCGCCGCCGGCTCCCACGACGCGGCCGCCAGGAAGCCCGCGCGCGGCACGGCCACGATGGGCATGGGCGTCGTCGCCCACGACGGCCAGGACGGACTGCCGCGGGACACCCGCGCCGTCCAGACCGAAGGCGTGGACGTCTCCGGCCACCAGGGCAACGTCGCCTGGTCGACGCTCTGGAACAGCGGAGTGAAGTGGGCCTACACCAAGGCCACCGAGGGCACGTACTACAAGAACGAGTACTTCGCCCAGCAGTACAACGGCTCGTACAACGTCGGCATGATCCGCGGCGCGTACCACTTCGCCACTCCGAACACCACGAGCGGTGCCGTCCAGGCCAACTACTTCGTGTCCAACGGGGGCGGCTGGTCGCGGGACGGCAAGACGCTGCCCGGCGTGCTCGACATCGAGTGGAACCCGTACGGCGACCAGTGCTTCGGCCTGAGCCAGGCCGGCATGGTCTCCTGGATCCGCGACTTCGTGAACACCTACAAGGCGCGCACCGGACGCGACGCGGTCATCTACACCGCGACCAGCTGGTGGAAGACCTGCACCGGCAACAACGCGAGCTTCGGCGCGACCAACCCGCTGTGGGTGGCCCGCTACGCCGCCACGGTCGGCGAGCTCCCGGCCGGGTGGGGCTTCTACACGATATGGCAGTACACCTCGTCCGGCCCCACCGTCGGCGACCACGACCGCTTCAACGGCGCCCTCGACCGCGTGCAGGCCCTCGCCAACGGCTGAGCCGGCCCGCCGCGTCCTCGCGGCCCCACCGCTCCACACCGCAGAGCCCCGGCGATCGGCGAATTCCAGGGGTCGTTGCAACACAGAGGTCAACTGGCTGTGGCCAGGAGCTTAGTGAGACGCTTGGCTGGGGTTTCCCAGCCAAGCGTTTTGCGTGGCCGGCTGTTCAGTTCGGCGGCGACG
>NZ_JBCEWQ010000278.1:0-5246 GCF_038448545.1 Streptomyces sp. CLV115 | reverse complement strand
CCCCCCCCCCCCCCCCCCCCCCCCCCCCCCCCCCCCCCCCCCCCCCCCCCCCCCCCCCCCCCCCCCCCCCCCCCCCCCCCCCCCCCCCCCCCCCCCCCCCCCCCCCCCCCCCCCCCCCCCCCCCCCGACCGCACCCTGCCCCGGGTCAGCCGGATCGACCTCGTCACCCTCGCCACCGCGACCTTCCCGGTCCTGCCCGAACCGCTCTGCCCCTCCTGCGTCCAGGAGGTCCCCGACACCGCCGAAGCAGCCCGCATGCACCTCGGCCCGGCCCCGAAACCCGACCCCGACGGCTACCGGCTGCGGCCCCTGTCCTCGTACCCGCTGCCGACCGCCGCGCTCGTCAACCCGGTCTGCGGAACCCTCGGTTCGGACCTCTGGATCAACCCGACGTCCACCACCACCGCACCCGCCGCGGGCACCCACTTCGTCCGCGGCTACGCCGGTCTCAACGACGTCACCTGGAGCGGCCAGGCCAACAGCTACGGCACCAGCCGCGTCCTCGCCCAGCTGGAGGGCCTGGAACGCTACGCGGGCACCACCCGCAGACGCGGCACCTCACCCGTCGTGGACAGCTACCACCGTCTCGCCGGCCACGCCGTCGACCCCGCCGCCTGCGGCCTCTACGCCCCCGAGACCTACGCGAACGACCCGATGGTCTCCCCGTTCGACCCCGACCGCCCCATTCCCTGGGTGTGGGGCCACTCCCTGCGCGACGACCGGCCGGTCCTGGTACCCGCCAGGCTCGCCCACTACAGCGCCGGGGTCGAGGCCGACAACTTCGTCTTCGAATGCTCCAACGGCTGTGCCACCGGCGGCAGTCCGGAGGAAGCGATCCTCTACGGCCTGCTGGAGATCATCGAACGGGACGCCTTCCTGCTGGCCTGGCACAGCCGGACCCCGCTCACCGCCATCGACCTCACGACCTGCCGCTCCCCGGCCGTCCGCAGCATGATCGACCGGGCCGGACTGCACGGCTACGACGTCCACGCCTTCGACACCCGGATGGACCTGGGCGTGCCCGTCGTCACCGCTCTCGCGGTCCGCCGCGACGGCGGGTACGGCACCCTGTCGTTCGCCGCCGCCGCCGGATTCGACCCGGAGGCCACCGTCGAGTCCGCGCTGTCGGAGGTCCTCACCTACATCCCGCACCTGCCCTGCCAGGTCGCCGAACGGCGCGCCGAACTCACGGCCATGGCCGCCGACTTCGGCCGCGTCCGCCAGCTCAAGGACCACGCCCAGCTGTACGGGCTGCCGGAGATGACGGAACACGCCCGGGAGTACCTGGAACCCGTCGCCGTCCGCACGCTGGCCGACACCTTCGCCGACTGGCAGCCCCACCGCCCGCGCACCGGGGATCTGCTGGACGACCTGAAGCTGGTGCGCGACCGGCTCGCCGCCGCCGGGCACGATGTCATCGCCGTCGACCAGACCACCCCCGAACAGCGCCGCATGGGCCTGCACACGGTCGCCGCCGTCGTCCCCGGCCTGCTGCCGCTGGACTTCGGCTGGGCCCGCCAGCGGGCCCTGCTGATGCCCCGGCTGCGCACCGCGCCGCGGGTGGCCGGACGGCGCTCCGACGACCTGCCGGAATCCGCGGTCAAGCGGGTCCCGCACCCGTTCCCGTGAGACAGCGCACAGGCCCTCCCCGTACCCACGGCACGGAGAGGGCCTGCGGCCCCGCGGACGGCGTACGACCGGTGAACCGGTCAGGCGCAGCAGGAGGTGGTGCTGGTGGTGCTGGAGCAGGTCGAGGTCGAGGAACAGGACGTCGAACCGGCGAGCACGACCTCGGCGGCGTCCGAGTAGTCCGAGATCTCGAAGGTCTCCGACTCCAGCTCCAGGATCTCGTCGGCGAGGGTGGCGAGCTCGGTCTTGGGGGCCATGGTGTTCTCCCTTGGTTCCCGGGGACGGGCCGGCCGCTCCGGCGCCGTTCCCCTGCGACGAGGCCATTCCAGCGGCGGCCGCTGTCGGATCAGCAGCGGTTTCGCTGTCAGACCGCTGACACCCCCTGTCAACCGCTGACACCCCCTGTCAGCGGAACGCCGCGTTGCTGAAGCCGGGGCGGCGCACGCTGAACCGGTCGGCCCCCCACGGACCCGGCGGACCGGGACGACCACGACGACCGGGCCCGCCCGGCGGAACGAGGTGAGATGACATGCAGGAGACAGCCCAGTCCCCGCCCGGCCGCCTGCCGGTCCCCCCACCGGGCCCCGGGCCCGGCGCCCCGGGGCCCGCGGTGGAGCGGGAGGTCCTGCGCCCGGCACTGGAGCTGTACCTCGACGCCCATGCCCACCCCGAGCTCCCCGGCGCCGAGCGGCGCACCGCCGGACTGCTCGCCGCCCGGCTGGAGTCGAGCGGCTGCGCGGTGACCCGGAACGTCGGCGGCGGTCACGGACTCGTCGGCGTCCTGCGCAACGGGGACGGCCCGACGGTCCTGCTCCGCACCGAACTCGACGCCCTCCCGGTCGCCGAACGCACCGGCCTGGCCTACGCGAGCACCGTGCCCGGGGTGATGCACGCCTGCGGCCACGACCTCCACCTCGCCGCGCTCGCCGGGGCGGCGGACACGCTCGCCCGGACCCGGTCCGCCTGGCGGGGCACCGTCCTGCTGGTGGGCCAGCCCGCCGAGGAGACCCTGACCGGGGCACGGGACATGCTGGCCGACGGCCTGTACGAACGCTTCGGCACCCCGGACGCGGTCCTCGCCCAGCACACCTCGCCCGCCCCCGCGGGCACCCTCGCGCACGCCGAGGACCCCCGTACGCCCCTGATGGCGGCGAGCGCCTCGGTGGACATCACCGTGTACGGGCGCGGCGGCCACGCCGGGACTCCGCACCTGGCCGTCGACCCGGTGCTCACGGCGGCGGCGACGGTGCTGCGGCTCCACTCCTCCGTCACCCGGGAGACCGCCCCGGCCGAGCACCCCGTCCTGACCGTCGGCAGCCTGCGGGCCGGTGGTCCCGGCAACGTGATCCCGGAGACCGCGGACCTCTCGCTCTGTGTGCGGGCGCTCTCCGAACCGGCCGTGGACCGGATGGTGGCCGCCGTGCTGCGCGTCGTCCGGGCCGAGTGCGCGGCGGCCGGCTGCCCGGCGGACCCGGACGTCACCGTCACCGCCCGCTCACCCGCCCTGCCGACCGACCCGGCCGCCGGCGCCGAGGTGCGCCGGGCGCACGAGGAGCTGTTCGGCCCGCACCGGGTCGTCGGCACCGGACCGCTCACCGCCACGGAGGACTTCGCCCGGTTCGGCACCGGCGGCATACCGACGGTCTACTGGCTGCTCGGGGCCACCGGGGCGGCGCGGTGGCGCCGGGCCCGGGACGGCGGGGAGCCGGTGCCGCCGAACCACTCGCCGGAGTTCGCCCCCGATGTCCGTACCGCCCTGCCCGCCGGGATCGCGGCCATGGCGTCGGCCGCGCGGCGGCTGCTGGCCCGGCCGGAAGGCGGCCCGGCATGAGCAGCTGGGGCGAGACCGCGTACGGCACCGGCCATGTCGACCTGGTCGCCGTCCGCCGCGACGGCACGGCCGCGACCGGCGAGACCACCGTCGTACGGCTGCTGAGCCTGCTGCCCGCCCACTGGCTCTGCACCCTGCGCTCGGTGGGCCCCGACCGGATCGACCTGCGCATCGACCTCGACGGGCACGTCGACCGGGGCACGGTCCGCCGGGCCGTCGCCGGAGCCCTCGCCGACCGGGCCCTGGACGGCTGGACCGAGGAGCCTTGAACGGAGGCCGCGCAGCCTCTCGGATCCGCCCGGCCCCTCGATCCCGGCCGGCCGGCCCCTTGCATCCGGCCGCGTACCCCTCGGATCCGCGCAGCCGGTCAGATCCAGCCGCGCTCCCGGGCGAGCAGCGCGGCGTGGGCGCGGCTCGCGGCGCCCAGGGTCTGCATCAGATCGGCCACGTGCCGCCGGTACGTGCGTACCGAGACGCCCAGCTCGCGGGCGCCCGCCTCGTCCTTGCCCACGGAGCACATGGACACCAGCACCCGGCGCTCGGTCTCCGACAGACGGTCGTCCGGGGCCGGTGCCGCCGGGCCGTCCGCCCGGTCGAGGTCCGCCGCCTGGTCCCAGATCTTCTCGAAGAGGGCGATGATGTTGCTGACCAGACCGCCGCGGTGGGCCAGCAGCGCGCCACGCGAGGTGTCGCGCGGATCCACCGGTACGAGCGCCGCCTTGCGGTCGTAGACCAGCAGCCGCTCGGCGCTGTGCTCCGTCACCCGGATCATCGCCCCGTGCTCGGCCAGCTCCCGCAGATAGGCGGCGGTCGGCCGGTCCCGCAGGGCGTCCCGGACCACCACGTTCCGGATCTTCACACCGCGCCGCAGACAGCGCAGGTCCAAGGGGCGCGAACGGGCGATGTTCTCCGCCGACAGCCGGGTGTACGGCTCCACGGAGAGGATCTCGTCCCGTGCGAAGAACGCGAGGTCGTCGATCCGGTTGCGGATCTGCGCGAGCCCCTCCAACTGCTCGATCCCGAGCGGCGGAGGCTTACGGGTGTACTGCTCCGCGCGCAGACCGTCGATGACGTGCCGGGACCGGGTGACCCGCTGGAACTCCTGGTGCAGGGCGTGCAGCCGCAGGTCGATCAGCCGGGCCACGGCGGTCTCGGGATCGGTCGGATGGACCCGCAGATCGGCTTCCTCGGGGTGGAGCAGCTTCAGCTCCTGGAGCCGCTCGACACAGGCACGGGCGGCCTGCGGGGTCGTGTGCAGCAGCAGGTGCAGGTCGTCCGTGGTGGTGCCGGGATTGCGCAGGAAATGCCGGTAGATCTCTTCCTCGGCCGCCGAGACTCCGTACACGGACATCTCGTTGTCGCCCACGTGTGCCCCCGCTGCCTGGTCCCTGCACGGCCGCGCACCCCCGGTGGTCGATCACGAGTGTGGGTCCGCGGCTGCCGCGCTGACTGCCCGTGCACCTGCTGGTGGAATCTTTCGGCCAAAGAGTAGACGCTGAGATCTTTTCTGTGAGGACCCCGGACACAACTGTGTACGGGGCGGAGATGAACGGTGTGTGTTCTGCGACAAGTGGCCGTCCACGTACGACGGACGGTCGTCTCCGTCTTCGCCCCCGCCTCCGCCCGCACGGCCGCCCCGCGGCACAATTCCGGTCGGCGACAAGGGCCTCGGCCGACGCGCGACGCCCCCGGGGAGGCACGTCGTCCGGTGCGCCGGGCGGGCCGGACAGCAGCATCCCCGACAGCAGCGTCCCCGGCAGCCGCCACCACGGCAACGGCCACCGCC
>NZ_JBCEWQ010000277.1:0-5298 GCF_038448545.1 Streptomyces sp. CLV115 | reverse complement strand
CCCCCGCCCAGGCACTGAGCGAGAATCGCGGCACGGAGGTGAAGCGCCGCGCCCGCACCGACCGGTGACAACCGCTCCACCACGCTCTCCCAGGGGGGAACCGCACCATGTCCACGCCTCGCGCGCTGCTGTCCGACGCCCGGCTCTATCTGTGCACGGACGCCCGCAGGCGCCAGGGCGACCTCCCCGAGTTCCTCGACGCCGTCCTCGCCGCCGGGGTGGACGTCGTCCAGCTCCGGGACAAGGGCATGGAGGCGGCCGAGGAGCTCGACCACCTGGCCGTCCTCGCCGAGGCGTGCCGGCGCCACGGCAAGCTCCTCGCGGTGAACGACCGGGCCGACGTCGCCCACGCCATCGGCACCGATGTGCTGCACCTCGGCCAGGGCGACCTGCCGGTGCCCGCCGCCCGCGCCGTCGTCGGCCGGGACGTGGTGATCGGCCGCTCCACACATGCCCGCTCCGAGGTCGACGCGGCCGTCGCCCAGCCCGGCGTGGACTACTTCTGCACCGGCCCCTGCTGGCCCACCCCGACCAAGCCCGGCCGGCACGCCCCGGGCCTGGAGCTGGTGCGGTACGCCGCCTCGCTCGACCAGCCGCGTCCCTGGTTCGCCATCGGCGGGATCGACGCGGGCAATCTCGACGAGGTGCTGGACGCCGGGGCCCGCCGGGTGGTCGTCGTCCGGGCGATCACCGAGGCCGCCGATCCGGCCGCCGCCACCGCCGGCCTGGCCAGGAGGATCCGGGAGCGCGCCGCGGGGTGATCCGGCCCGACCGGCCGGAAGCGGTCTCCGGCGGCCGGGAGGCGATATCCGGCCGACTGTCCGAGGGATGGACAAACAACCAGTCAATTCGGGCAATTCACGCTGGTCCGGTCCATCGGCCGTCGCGCTCTGGTTAACCTGCCGGTATGGCCCTTGGCACACCATCCACCAGGACAGATCACGCACGCACGGTGCGTGAGTTCCTCGCGACCGGCAAGACCTCGTACTCGTTCGAGTTCTGGGCGCCCAAGACCGAGAAGGGCGAGCGGAACCTCTGGAACGCGCTGCGCCGGGTCGAGGCGGTGCGGCCGAGCTTCGTCTCCGTGACCTACGGGGCCGGTGGTTCCACCCGGGCCGGGACGGTCAAGGCCACCGAGCAGATCGCGGCCGATTCCACCCTCACCCCGGTCGCCCACCTCACGGCGGTCAACCACTCCGTCGCCGAGCTGCGCAACATGGTCGGGCAGTACGCGGACGCCGGGATCCGCAACATCCTCGCCGTGCGCGGAGACCCGCCGGGCGACCCGATGGGCGAGTGGATCGAGCACCCGCACGGCGTGCGGTACGCGGCCGATCTCGTCCGGCTCATCAAGGAATCCGGTGATTTCTGCGTCGGCGTCGCGGCATTTCCCGAGATGCACCCGCGATCGACCGACTGGGACACCGACATCCGGCATTTCGTGGACAAGTGCCGCGCCGGTGCCGACTATGCGATCACCCAGATGTTCTTCAATCCGGAGGACTATCTGCGTATGCGTGACCGGGTGGTCGCTGCGGGTTGCGAAACTCCGATCATTCCCGAAGTCATGCCGCTGACCAGCGTCAAACAGCTGGACAGATTTGCGCAGCTCAGCAACGCGTCTTTCCCCTCGTCCCTGAAAGAACGCATCCTCGCCGCCAAGGACGATCCCGCCGCTGTACGCTCCATTGGCATCGACTTCGCAACGCAGTTCTGCGCGAGGCTGCGATCCGAGGGTGTTCCCGGACTGCACTTCATCACGCTCAACAACTCGACGGCGACGCTCGAAATCTACGAAAATCTCGGACTGCACAAGCAGTCGTGACCGGCCGTACCCGCCGCGACCCGGGGGGTGGCCGTAGGAGGGGGCGGGCATGGGCTGGACAGTCCTCTACATCGCGTTCGGAATCGTCGCGCTGTGGCTGCTCGGCGAGGTGCTCCTGCAGTACAAGGCGCGCCTGAGATGGCGTCTGCTCGCCTTCGCCGGCTTCGGCATCGTGGTCGTCGGCGTGCTGATGCCGTCGGTGTTCGTCATCGTCCTCGGCACGATCGCCTTCGCGACCGGCCAGACGTACGTCACGCTCTCCTTCCGGCGCGGGTTCTCCACCGGCTGGGCCATAGGGGGCAACCCCGGTGAGAGCCGTCGTCGTCGCGGCGGCGGCGAGCGGGAGGGCCGCGGGCCCACCCTCCAGGTGTCGGACCTGGAGATGGCGCACGACGAGAACGCCCCGCAGCCCGCCGCCCCCGGGGCTCCGGCCGCGGCGGTCTACGAACCCGAGCCGATGCCGGACGACACCGGGCAGTACGGCGTCTACTCCGACCACCACCGGTCCCGGCAGGAGCAGGACCCCCAGGAGCAGCCCCAGCCCCAGTACGCCGCCTACGAGCCGTACGCCGACCCCGCCCCGTACGGTTCCCCGGGCCAGGACGCCTACGCCGGGCACGACGCCTACGCCGGTCAGGACCCGCTCGCCGGGCAGTACGACTACGGGACCGACCGGCAGCAGTACGCCGCCTACTCCGACCCGTACATCGGGACCGGCACCACCGGCGGCGCCCCGCAGTACGACGCGTACGACAGCTACGGCAACGGCTACGACAGCTTCGGCGGCCGGCAGGAGTACCCCGACGCCGACCCGTACGCCCAGCAGTACGCCCCCGACACCCCGCCGGGCGGCGTCTGGGTGCCGCAGCAGCGCGAGGGCGAGCAGTACCCGGCCGCACCGCCGGAGCCGCCCGCACAGCCGGCCCCCTACCCGAACGGCTACAACAACGGCAACGGCTACGACGAGCAGCAGTACCGCTACTGACGACGGACGGCTTCCCGGATCACCGGGAGCCTGCGAGCCGCGGAGGTCACTGCGAGCCGCGGAAGCCGTCGCCCTCCACGATCAGCCCGGCGACCAGGGCTCCGGACATGCCCGCGTGCGCGAGCCCGCCGCCCGGGTGCGACCAGCCGCCCGCGGCGTAGAGCCCCGGCAGCCGGG
The DNA here is from genome assembly GCF_038448545.1 of Streptomyces sp. CLV115. Taxonomy (NCBI): domain Bacteria; kingdom Bacillati; phylum Actinomycetota; class Actinomycetes; order Kitasatosporales; family Streptomycetaceae; genus Streptomyces; species Streptomyces sp. CLV115. The sequence continues at coordinate 2,311 of NZ_JBCEWQ010000277.1, read as the reverse complement.
TGCGATTGCCCGGACGCAGATACGCGCCGCCCGCCCCGGCCAGCGCGGGCGCGGGCACCGAACCGCCCTCGGCGCCGGTCTCGGCGGCCGTCTCGGCCGGCGTCCGCACCTCGGCGCGGAGCAGCCGCTCCCGTATCCCGGGCACGACCGCGGCCGCCGTCTCGATCAGCGAATCGGCACACCGCTCGCGCACCGCCGGGTCCGTCCAGTCCACCGTGCCGTGCGGGGCGACCGTCGCTGTCAGGGTCACCGCCTCGTGGCCGTCGTCGGGACGGGTCGACGGGTCGTCGGGGCGCAGCACCGTCACGGTGGGATGCTCGGCGAGCCGTCCGCCGAACACCGCCTCGCGCTCCGCCGCACCGTCGGCCGGGTGCACCACCGTCCGGTGCACGGTGTCCGAGGGCCGGGCGCCGCGCAACGAGAGCAGAACCATGAACCGGCCCGGCACCGATCCGTGCCCGGAGCCCGGCCGCCCCGCCGCGTCGTCGTCCTGCCACAGCTCCTGACCCGGCACCAGCCCCGGCCACGGCCGGGCTCCCAGCACCACATGACCGGCCTCCGCGACCGCCCCGTCCGCCAGCTCGACGCCGGCCGCCCGGCCGTCCTTCTCGACGACCCGGGCCACCTCGGTGCCGAAGACGAACTCGACCTTCCGGGCCAGGCACCGCTCGTACACCGCCTGCGCCAGGGCCCGTGTCCCACCGGAGACGTACCAGCTGCCGAACGTCTCCTCCATGTACGGCAGCAGGGCGGCCGCCGCCGGTGCGTGCTGCGGGTCGAGCCCGTACGACAGGGCGTACCCGTCGAGGAGCGCGGCCAGCCGGGGGTCCGCCAGCTCCCACGCGCCGATCTCCGCGACCGTGCCCGCCTGCCGGGCGGAGCGCAGCAGCCGGCGCTGCCGGAGCGCCGGATACGGATCGCGGCCGAGCACCTGACGGTCGGCGCGCAGCGGCTCCTCCAGGAGCGGGCGACGGGACCGGTCCCAGGCGTCGCGGGCCCGGTCCAGGAACCCGCCCCAGACCGCGCCCGCACCGCCGCCGAGCGTGCCGTCGAGCGCGGAGACGACCCCGGCCCGCGAGGCGTTCGGCAGCGAGACCGCCGTGCCGTCGGCGAACAGGTGGCGGCTCGCCGGATCGACCTGCGTCATCGTGACGCACCGCTCCAGCGGCTCCTTGCCGGTCTTCACGAACAAGTCGCGGTAGACGGCGGGCAGATGGAGCAGCGCCGGGCCGGTGTCGAAGACGAAGCCCTCATGGGCGTACCGGCCCACCGAACCGCCGAAGGTCTCCGACCGCTCGTACACCGTCACCCGGTGGCCTGCCACGGAGAGCCGGGCGGCCGCCGCCATCGCGCCCATCCCGGCGCCGATCACCGCAATACGTGCCATGTCAGTGACCTTAACGGCCGCCACCGACAGTCATCCCGGCGGCTGGTGCGCACCCGCTCCGGCCAGGCGTTTCTCCTCGCGCCGCTGGGCCCTGCGGCGCAGGAACCGGCGGATTCTGGAGGCCAGGAAGGCCACTATGACGATGCCCAGCAGCAACAGCGTCCCCGCGATGACCGCGGCCGCCACCGGATGGAATATCGCGAACGTGACGATCCCGGCGACGCCCAGGTCCTCGGCGATGCTCACCGCGACATTGCTGAACGGCTCGGGGGAGGAGTTCACCGCCATCCTGGTGCCCGCCTTCACCAGATGGCTCATCAGCGCCGTGGACCCGCCGATCGCCGCCGCCGCGAGTTCCGGCAGCGAACCGCTCTCACCGGCCAGCAGCGCGGCCACGACGGCACCGGCGAGCGGCCTGACGACGGTGTGCACCGAGTCCCAGACCGTGTCCACGTACGGGATCTTGTCCGCCACCACCTCGCACAGGAAGAGCACGCCGGCCACCACGAGGACATCGGTGCGTTGCAGCGATGCGGGCACCTCGTCGCTCAGACCGGTCACGCCGAAGACGCCGAGCAGCAGGACCACCGCGTAGGAGTTGATCCCGCTCGCCCAGCCGCTTGTGAATACCAGAGGAAGTACGGACACGGACGCGATCGTAACCAGATGGCGCAACGCCGGGGAGGGGTTCGGTGCGCAGGCCTGAGTATCCGTACCTAGGTGACGAGATGAGTAGGTGTGCGGATGGGCTCCCACCTGCGCGGACGGGAGAGTGGAGCGCACGGAGAGGGGCGCGGCTCCCGCACCGCCGACACGGGGCGGCGGAACGGTCGCGGCGCTCCCTCCGGCACGAGGGAAAACGGGGGAAACGGGGTAAATCGGGGGAAGCGCGGGGGAGTTCGACGGAGAGCCCGGGGCCACGGG